>NZ_JBSRLA010000009.1:0-74135 GCF_055149105.1 Desulfosalsimonas sp.
GAAAATATCTTTACTGAAGAGGCCTGTCGCCCAGGCCATTAAAATCAATATCTCATTGATATTTCGAACTTTAGGTGTTATTGGAAAAGAGCCACACCCTTACCGTTTTCCGACTGAATTGCCGACAATTTGCCTCCCTATCATTTTTGACAGGCGGCTGCACTTGAAAACGTCGTGGCAAAAAGTGCGCGTTAATCCGGCACAGATCAACTGGTCAAAAGGGCGGGTCAATGACACTTTATTCAAATCTATTGATTACAGGGGGTCGAACGGCGTCTAAAACCTGCCTGATTGCAACGCCGATCTCTCTTATGGTGGAAGTTTTGGGGATCACACACCAGAAAACGTTATGCTGGCAAGCCATTTCCGGATGCCCGGTAAATGCGATAATGGGCAGCTCAGGGCGGATACCGACTATAGTCGTGGCCAGTATACTGCCGTTAAGGGGCTCCATTTTATAATCGGTGACCAGGAGATCGAAGCAATAGGGTTGTTGCCTAAAATTGACCAGGGCCGTTTTGGGGTCCATCGGGCTGTTGATCTTATAACCCATGGATTCCAGCAATACCTTGCAATACTGGGAGATAGCCGTTTTATCGTCTACAAGCAGGATGTTTTCTGTTCCCGGGGGAACGTCTTGATCCTTAAATATTTTGAAAAGATCTTTATCATAAAACATTTTCATTTCCCCCTGCAGCCTTTGAGATTTTAAATGAAGCAAAAAGCATCCGCACATGAATGCCAAGAGTCTGCAGGGTTCAAATACAAGCCGGTCCGAATAACACCGCAATAAGATAACAAAACAGTATAATGCTTCATCTCTGATAAAAAATATAACGGATGGGTTCTTTCCTGTCTGTAGGACTTAACCGGATTCTTTTGTGGGGCAAAAACTTACAGCCTTCTATTCCGCCGGTGGACATCCCCGGGCTGAGCGCTGATTTACAGGAAACCCGAAAATTTAGTTTTTTCTTGAAAGATTTTTAATTTGCTGCTGCAGAATACGGCTATGCTCGGCCAGTATTTCCGGTTTGGAGTTGCTGAGGAATAGCGGATTCAAGGCGCATTTTGGGGAGGGCCCAGGGATATTCAAATCCGTGGCAAGTCATGCCTCCAAACTGAATGATTCCAAATGTGTAAAAGGCCAATGTACCTTATTTCTTCCCCGGTTCAGGCATAAAAAACAGCAGCAGATGAGATTCAGGAACGGGTGGAGTCAGTCTTCAGCGACTTCAACATCGGTAGTAGTTCGGGCACATCGTCCTGAATTATGCTCCAGAGGGTGTCGTTGTCAATGCCGAGATATCCGTGAATGAGCTGGTTGCGGGTGGCGATAATCATCCTCCAGGGGATCTCAGGATGGGCAGCGCGAACCTCGTCGGGAATGTGGGTTGCTGCTTCCCCGATTAACTCCAGGTTACGTAAAGTGGCGTCATATGTCATCCCGCTCGCCTCGAAACCCGCTTGGTCGAGGCCTTCGGTGTAGACCATGACTTTTTCAGCAAAGTCGATCATATCGTCGATGTAAAAACGCCACTCGTGCTTGCTGTTATCAGACATTGACCCGCTCCCGTTCGATATAAGGACGCAATTCCGTTCGCAAGGCCTTTTCGGTCACCAGATCGACAGGGCAGCCAAGAATGTCCTCCAAGTAGAACTGTACACCAAAATAGCGCCGTGAGGTGGCTGGACCGTCAAACGCTACCAGTATGTCAATATCACTGACACTGGTGGCATTGTCACGCGCGGTGGAGCCGAATAATGCCAGCATAGTCACCCCGAATCGGGCCTGCAATTCGGGTTTGCTGCGGCTTAACAGTTCAAGGACGCGCTGTCTATCCATTGTTCAACCCTGAAGAAAAAAATAATTATGAACTCTATGGCTGTTAAAAGGTACACAATCATATAACATCTGCTCTTCGGTATACAAGTTAAATTGTCATGGTTATGAACAAGGGTTCATTTGGAAATATCGATTAGTAGCCAGCATTATACGCAGGAAAGGAGAAATATAACCTTCGGGTCAAAGTGGAGAATACGGCCATGATGGCATAATTGTGGCCGTTTGATCTGTGAAGCATACCGATTTCATGGTGGAAAGCCGGGGCCCAAACTGCTGCCCCGGCTCCATGGTAATCAGCTGAAAATATTTTCCACCCAACGACTGGCCTCGGTATCACTGACTTTTCCAAGATACCGTTGAATGGTCGAAAGATTGGCATGCCGGAGAATGACCTTGCTCACGATTTCAATGGGAGCACCGGCTCTGCTGGCATAAGTTGCAGCATGCCGCCTCAGATCATGAGGACTGATTTCAAGACCAATTTTTCTGCCGGCCCTTTTAACAATCTGCCTGGCGCCGGTATAACCGATAGGGAAAACCCTTTCTTCTGATGCCATGTTCTTTGACCGGATATATTCCCTGAGCCGGCCTGCCACCTTCTTGGGGATATAAACGACCTCGTTTTGCCGGCCGCTTTTGGGGCTGACCAGAAACAATTTACAGTCATCCACGTCCATCATCCGGAGCTTCAGCACTTCCCCGATGCGCATTCCGCCCCTGGCCATCAGTTCGAGCATCAAACGGTCCCTGGGGTTATCGGATCTGAAAATGATCTCATCAACAGCATCCTTTTCCAGGATGATCCACTGACGGCCCTTGGCCAAGCGAAATGTCTTTTTCAGCACTGCAGTATCACAGGGATTGACAAACGATGGATCAGAGGTGTTTTTGGTGAAATTGAAAAGAGTTTTTAGCAGGGTGTACTTGAAGCGCTTGGTGGATTGTTTCTGGCCCTCGGTATCCTGGGTCAAAAACTGGAGGATGTGATCTGAAGAGATGGAGGCAAGCTCCAGACCTTCGAAATAGGAATTCAGCCTATCCATGAAAAGCTTGTAATTCTTGACCGTATTTTTTTCCCGAGTTCATTTTCTGATACTCCATGAAATTGGTAACGGCTTGTGAGAGCAACATGATGACCTCCTTTGCTTTTAAAGGTTTGTTTTTGGCTGATGACAGCCTCTCCGAAAAAAATAACATGCCAGAACCATTGTGCAAATTTTAAGATGCCCAGGAATATTCCATTCCTTGGCAAGCATTATGGACCCGCACATGATAAATGCATCAGATCAAGTAACCCCATAACTCAGTTTTAAAAATAGGCTTATAATAGAATTTTTCTATCATTAATATAAATTTTATTGATATTTCCAATTTGACTTCTAAGGGATGCCTAATCTATAAGTTGCACCAATCACCAATTTTATTGATGGCAAATATTGGGACGGAAATTCCTTTTTTATTTGAAATAAAACGACATCTGGCTCGCAGTTTTTCAGCCAGGGTCTTGCCGAAACACGCCGGGTTTCGTTCAGTCGCCGAATATTTTACCCGCACCGGAAAGGAGCAGATTGATGAGCAGCAGCGCACCGAAAGAACCGTTGATGAATGATGGGCTAGATGCCGATCCGCCATCCAAGCGAGCATTGCAATATGTGCTAAAGAAAAAAGAGGATGGCTGGCCGGTCGCCGGAATATACTGCGGCTATGCCCCCCTCGAACTGATGCATGCCATGGGCATCGTACCGGCATTGCTTTGCGCGTTTTCAAAGGTCCCCATCGAATCGGCCGAAGAGGTCCTGCCGGCCAACCTTTGCCCTCTTATCAAATCGAGTTACGGGTTCATACAGGAGGGCACCTGTCCCTTCTTCACGGCCGCGGACGTAGTGGTGGCCGAGACGACCTGCGACGGCAAGAAGAAAATGTTCGAATTGATCTCTGAGCTTCGTCCGTTGCATGTCATGGACCTGCCGCAGATGCCTGATGAAGACGGCGCCGTCGGGAACTGGCGACGCATGATCGTCCGGCTCAAGCAATTCCTGGAGGGCAAGACCGGGCGAAGCGCAACAAAAGAGCAGATCGAGGAGGCGATCGTCTGGTCCAACAGGAAAAACCGGCTCGCCCGGAAAATCTTCGAATATGCCGCCTGTGATCCGCCGGTAATCAGTTGGAAGGAGATCTATGATATATCGTTTCTTGCCATGCCCTCCACGGGACCGGACATTGTTCCCCTCCTGGAGGAAAAGCTCGAAAAATTAGAAAAACGAAGGTCAAACGGTGAGTACTTCGGCGCGCGGGGCGCACCGCGTGTTATGGTGACAGGATGCCCTATCGGCGGAGATGCCACTAAGATATTCCGCGTGGTGGAGGAGGCCGGCGGCTTGATAGTCGCACCGGATTCCTGCACCGGCATCAAGATATTCAACGGCGATTTCGCGGAAAACACCGGCGATCCCATGGGGGCGATGGCAGAACGCTACCTGAAAATTCCCTGTGCCTGTATGACGCCCAATAGTGAACGGATGAACGCTTTGTCATCGCTCATTGAAACCTACAAGCCGGACGTGGTGATCGATTTCATTCTGCAGTCATGCCACGGCTACAACGTAGAGTCCTACCGGATGGCCCGGCACGTGGCGGAAAACCATGGCCCTGCCTTCCTGAAGATTGAAAGCGACTATTCGAACGCCGATATCGGGCAGTTGAAAACCCGTATCGAGGCGGTGATCGAAACACTGCCCGCAAAGGCGGCCGTCAACTGATACCGCACTGATTGGGCTCTCTGGTCTGAAAAAAAGCAAACCAAGTTACCTGTCTTGCGGACGATATGTAAATTGGCGATCGGGGGGATGCTTCATCAGTACAGCGGCACTGGTGCAAAGCAATACAGCAATACAGAAAATACCGCCGGGCCCGGTGGCACTGAGCATCTGCAATTTCATGGTCGACACGGCAGAACTTCGGGAGGAAAATGGTCTCGTGCAGACCGGCAATGGCCATAATTGTGGCTGCGGCCTGGCCGCATTTTCTGAACCAGACATCAAAATGGCCCCGGGCCACTGCGTATCCCTTTCTGGGAGTACTGGTGCTGCTGGGCTTGGCCATGCTGGTGATGCCTGCCGTCCACGGCATTCCGGTGCCGGGATATATTTTTGTGCCTTCTATCATTGCCCTGCTTGGCGGAGGTGCGATGCTGACCCGCCTGTTTATCCGTGGCGGACTGAGCTGAAAATGGTTCCGCACATTTCCCGCAACAATGATTGTGTTCACATTGACGGTCGGCATGATCGTCTTCCCCGGTTTCGATGAGATAAAAACGCCTGTCCGCCTTGCCGAGGCCGCCCAAAATCACATACCGCCCTCCGGGAAACTGCTTCTCTATCAAATGAACGGCGAAATTCTTGCCTTATACAGCCAGCGGTTTGGCAGGGAAATCCGGACGCCGGATGACCTTGAACAGGCATTTCAGCGGACTCGCGAGGGAATTGCTGTTTTCAGCCAAAAAGACTGGGAGGATCTCAAAGATCGCTTTGGCCGATATGGCGAAGTAGTGCCATTCAGGGTCGGCCATAAAAAACTATGCTACCTGAAATATGCCTATCCATAAATTGTTGTCCGGACGATGATTAATAATTGTGCAGACAGGTTTGATATTACGGGTTGCTTATTTCCCTAAAGTTTAATATGTTACTGTTATTGATCACACTGAGGCTGGACAGGTTCACTACTTCTATGTTGGGGGCAGGGGCTTGAGGGGAAATTTCAAAAAAATCAACATCATAATTTTATTGTCCCTTGTGCTGGGAGTTTTTGCCAACAGCACAATGAGTGAAATTTGTTTTTGCGGCAGCACCTGTACCAACTCTATTTCCGATCACCCAGAACCAAAAACAAAAAAATATCCATTTCACCATCACTGCCTTGGAGATCATTGCAAAAGCTGTAATTTTGAAGATGGACAGACGCTGAAAGCAAAAAACAGCCGAGCAAGTCAGGCTGGATCAAATTTTTCCTCTCCATTTGCCCCGTTATTTATTTCCGGGGCCGATTATTTGTATGCGCCTCTTTATGAGACCACTCCCTTTGCCGACCGGCAAACGAATAACATTTTCCGCTTTATAGCGCTTTACCTGAAAAATCAAAGCCTGCTCTGTTAACGACCATTCCTTCTCAATCCTCTTTTTTTCTGCACATTTTCGATAAATCCCAAATTTGATTTTTGCCGCGTCTTGGATCTCAAGACGGCGGATCATATCTCCAATTTATAAACATACTCATGCACAGGAGGCAATATGAGCCAGTTAAAGGTATGGCTGATTTGTGGGATCGCTGTTTTTACAATCCATGCAGGACTTTGGGCGGCATGGGCGGATGACCATCGTTCGAATGACGAAGCGGAACATCATGAGTTTTCAGAACATCACAAGAGTCACAGGAAAACCGAAGGCCACCATAAGGAGCATAAAGACGAGGATGATCATGATGATGAACACCACGCAGTCTTTGAGCAGAATTCAATCTATCTGAACACATGTGGTGGCTGCCACCTGGCCTATCCGGCCGATTTATTGCCGACACGCTCCTGGGAAAAAATCCTTGCCGGCATTGAAAACCATTATGACAGCACTGTCGCCCTTGACCCGGCATCTGAAAAGGCGATTGCAGCCTTCCTCTACAAAAACGCTGCTGATCGCGGCAGAACAGAAAGGGCCCGTAAGATCGTGAGAAGCCTTGGAAACAATACGCCGATGCGAATTACCGAGGTGCCTTATATCATTAAAGAGCACCTTGAACTAAATCAGAACGTGTTTAAGCGGGAGGCGATCGGTTCATTGTCAAACTGTTCGGCGTGTCATGTAACTGCGCAAAAAGGTGTTTTTGATGACGATTATGTCAGGATTCCAAAGTAATCCAAAATATTATATAAAAAGCGGCCATCAATAATGAAAAATTCTTGTTACAGATTAGAGCAGTATAAGATTCTGGCAAAACCGGATGGGTCGTTATGGTGGGAGACCCATGTCGGTTTTGCCGGTGCCCGAACAGGAAAATGCCTGATCACAAGCAATATTTTATTTCTGGGGCCCGCTATTGAAACAGAGGCGCCTGGTTATCTGATGCTGGAATACAGTGAGAGTTTAAATGCGCTGCCACTCTGGACAAATACTGATTGGTATTGTACCAACTACGTGCTGCGCGCCTGTGATAATGATCGGACCCTGACACTCAACCAGATTTACCGGAAGCACCAGGCGGTCCCAGAAACAGCAATGCCTTCAGTCTACAGGGTAGGGGGTTATCAGCTTACCCTAACTGAAGAGGGTGAACTGTTTTGGCATAAGCCGATTCACCTCAGTCGCCTGTCAACGGGCAAAGCCTTCATAATAGGCAACATATTGTTCCTTGATGGCAGGGACAAGAAGGTGGTGCCCGGCTATCCCCGGCAAGAATTTCTTAAGCACCTGGGCTCTCTGCAGCGATGGGAGAAAACCCCCTATTACTGCACACACTTTGTTTTAACATCATGCCAGCAAACCAAACCATTGTTAAGGAGATGAAAATGCACGACTCCCTGCGCACCGGTATTTACTTCGGCCTGACTTCGGCTGTCATTACTACCCTGGGCCTCATGGTCGGCCTGCATTCGGGCACCCATTCCAAGATCGTGGTCCTGGCCGGAATCTTGACCATCGCCATTGCCGATGCATTTTCAGACGCCCTTGGCATCCACATTTCAAAGGAGGCCGAAAGCACCCAGTCCATCAGTGCGGTCTGGGTGGCCACCATTGCCACTTTTCTTGCGAAATTTCTATTTGCGATGACCTTTGTCGTTCCGGTGGTCTTATTTGAGATCTCCACCGCCATCGTAATCAGCCTGGTATGGGGCCTGTCCATTCTGACACTGTTGAGTGTAGTTATCGCAAGATCTCAGAAGACCTCCTTATGGAAGACAGCCGGCGAACACCTCGTCATTGCGGTTATCGTCATTGCTATCACGCACTGGGTGGGCGACTGGCTGGGCCGGCTTGCCGCATAAACATTTGCACCGTAAAAACCTCAACGAAAGGAAATGGTGACATGATGCGCCCGATTGTCATTATAATCGTATTGCTGGCCATTTTCTTCTCCCCGGCGCTATCACCGGCGGACGAGCACGCAAATCGATACAGGGGGCATGACCACCACGAGACCGAAAAAGAACCTGAGCATTCCGAAGCGGCAGACGCATGGCGTCACTTGGAAAATGAAGACGGCAATGAGGTGACGGGCCAGCACGGCTAAGCTCAGCAGTTTTGAGGATCAGGCCTCACTGAAGAATACCGAAATCAAGGTGCAGTTTCGCGGACGCCCGGGGATCTTGTTCGGAATGGCAAGTATGTTGTCATAACCAAGAGGGGGGCTGAGATTATGGTGGAAAGTTATTTGTTCCGAGATTATGCCTGCGGTTGGCCATTTCCATCAATTGTCTTGGTAAGCGCCTCGCCGACCAATGAATTTATGCTAACACCTCTTTTCCGGGCCTCTACGGCTACGCGCTTGTGAAGTTCAGGATTAACCCGCACCATAAGCTTACCTGAATACGGCTTTTCAGGATTCTCGCCCCGTTCTGCACAGAATTCGAGATAATCGTCGACTGAATCTTGAAAAGCTTGTCGCAATTCGTCAACGGTCTCGCCTTCAAAAGTGATAACATCACGCAGGTTGATAACTTCACCATGAAAGATATTGGCGCCCTCATCGAATATGACTTGTGCATAATAGCCCTTGTATTCCATCAAATTACCCCCGATTCTATTAAGAAACGACGCACTGATCGGATAGTTGATTTGTTTGTCACTCTTTGCGGATGAGGTCTGTGAAAGACAGCTTTTACATCTGATAGACTAACCCTTACCCGCGATCCCCTTCCTTCGGATATCTCAACTCCAAGTGCTATGAATAGGCTTTCAATGTCCGACCATGAAATATCGGAACGCTCTGGTTTCTCGAATATCCGTTCCAGTGTCTGCCGTTGTTTTTTGTTCATAAAAGGATGATATTAATTTTTGATATCATGTCAAGTAAAAAAGACCGGATTGTAAGTAACACATGATATGTCCGGTTTTGTAGCCCATAATCTGCACGGTTATTCCCCGCCAGTAATGCGAATCTCGGATCCAAGAAGATTGCCAGAATCAAGGTGCAAATTTCTGGGAGCCCAGAAATATTCCATTTTGTGGCAAGCATGCTACCATGCTTGATACTAAAAAATCATACCATTCTCTGTTTCGCAAGGACCCAATATATTGTATCTTCATTTATTAGGAGATGGCTGAGCCTTCCTTTTTACTTTGTTATGGGCTGGGTATTATTGCGAAGGCATATAATTGATTTGCAATGTTGCGGGTCAGCGGCCGAAACGTCAGCAAGGTCTAACTGAACCCGCACAGGCGTTTCATCTGGTTGTGAGGCACTTTAGTCGCAACATTGTCATGGCCATAATCCTCCAAGCAGGCAATCAATGAAATCCGTGCAAAGATGCCATAGGCACCCCACGGATACTGCACGCCATTTCCATGAAGGAACCGCCAGAAGACCGCAATAAAAAATCCCCGCCCACAAAGTGTGGAGAGGGTGGAAACCGATACTGCAACGATTGGGATCAAAAACTGGATCGGCCAGCAGATGGTCCAAATCTATAAGCATTGTTGCAACCATAATCAGACCTGCCTTCCACCAATTCTCCTTCCAGAAAAGCTTTGCGAATATAAATGGTACCAACAGGTGAAACGAGTAATGGATGAGGTGCCTGAATACGTCGGCGCTAACTTCCATCAAGTCTTCGATTCCTTTTCTTCCTTATAGCATTATTTCTAATGCGAGCCCTTAATTTAAAAACCGGACTGAAGAATGTTATGAAACTTTCAGTTATGCAGGCAGATACTCTGCTAAGAGATGTCAAACATAGTCCTGAATTTCCAATGTCCAAGTATTGTACAATATGTTGTGGCTGCTCGGTCCGAATTTTTTCATCATGGATAGACTCGGATAATCCGAGCACTGACGGCTATCATGGCTCCCGGGGAATGGCCTTCATGGGGTGCACATTTTCGATATATTCCATCACGCTGCTCACCCGATTGAAACAAAAACAAAGAGGATGGAACGTCAAAAATTGCCATTCAGGGCATTCGCAACTGATAAAGGAATACCGGGCTTTTTAACGCGATTTTGCCGTTTGCAGCGTTTAAATATTTGCTCAGGAGGTCTTCAAAGGCTTCTTCTGTGAGTTCAGAGATGGCATGATGTAAAAACAAGAACATCAAACCGGCGGGTTGACCTGGGACCACAAATGATGGCATACCTTAAGCTCTGGAAAGTGGCCTGCAACCCGGGCAAGTTAAATCTGATATTTCCGAATGCGTCAGGGGGGCGATAAATCACAACAACATGATATATCGGTTCTTTGCCGTGGCACTGAAATTTGAAAATACCACTTTGAACCTTACCGGCCACAAATGGTTAAAAAATGAATTTTGGTCACAGCACAAAAAAAGGGTTTGCAGATAACCATATCTGCAAACCCTTGATTTTAATGGTAGGCGCGAGCAGACTCGAACTGCTGACTTCTACCGTGTCGGGGTAGCGCTCTGCCAACTGAGCTACGCGCCTTTATTGTTGTCTGAAATATATGAATAACCGAGGGTCTGTCAAGGGAAAAACAACAGGTGATACTGCTTTGAAAACCATTATCAAATCCGTGTGGATAAAAATCGTGCTGGTGGCGGCCGCCGCCGCCGTGTGCGGGGCCACCGTGGCCGCAGTGGTGGCGGCCAGAAGCGATCTGCCGGAAATCCGCGGTTTGGAAAATTTTTCTCCGTCTGCGGTTTCGCGCATCTACTCGGCCGACCAGGTTCTGCTGGCGCAAGTCTATGTCCGGAAACGCTCGCCCGTACCTCTTGAGCAGGTGCCCGACGCCCTTGAAACAGCCCTTTTGACCACTGAAGACCGGCAGTTTCGGGATCACAGCGGTCTGGACATCAAGGGAATCCTGCGGGCCCTTGTCCATGACATCAAAACCGGCTCTTTGTCCCAGGGGGCCAGCACCATTACCCAGCAGCTGGCCAAAACCCTTTTTCTCACCCCGGAAAAATCCCTTGAACGAAAGCTCAAGGAAGCTTTTCTGGCTCTACAGCTCGAACGCAGATACACCAAGGATGAAATCCTGGAGCTGTATCTCAATCAGATCTATTTCGGCAGCGGGGCATATGGGGTGGAAATGGCCGCCCGCACCTATTTTGCCAAGCCCGCATCCGAGCTGGACCTGGCCGAATGCGCCATGATCGCCGGGCTGCCCAAAGCCCCGTCCACCTATTCCCCCCTGGTCAATCCGGATCTGGCAATCCAGCGGCGCAACCTGGTGCTTGCCATGATGCACCAGACCGGAAACATCTCAAAACAGGCGTTTGAAAAAGCGGCTGACACCCCCTATCAGCCGCCGGAAAAAAAGGGCGCCGCCTCGCAGCGTGCCCCATATTTCGTGGACTATATCAAAAAGCAGCTCAGAGAAACCATTGGTGCGGACATGCTCTACAAGGGCGGGGTCACGGTGCACACCACATTGTCCTACGAACTGCAGCAAGCCGCAGACCGGGCGGTTTCCAAAGGGCTTTCTTCTCTGGCCGGGCGCATTGCAGAAAAAAAAGATGACAAGGGTCAGATCCAGGGCGCCCTTGTGGCCGTTGACGTGCAAACCGGGGCAATCCGGGCCATGACCGGGGGCCGTGACTATCAAAAAACCCAGTTCAACCGTGCGGTTTCCGCCCGCAGGCAGCCGGGATCGGCCTTTAAACCCATCATTTACGCCTGTGCCCTGGAAAACGGCTATGACCAAAACACCCTGCTGCTCGATTCCCCCATGGTCTTTGCCGGCTCCGGCGGGCGCAGCGACTGGCAGCCTGAAAATTTTTCCGGCGATTATGCGGGCGAAATTACCCTGAGAAAGGCGGTGACGGCCTCCAAAAACATCCCGGCCGTCCGGGTGCTCCAGGATATCGGGCCGGCTGCGGCCATTGACTTTGCCCGCAAAATGGGGATCCAATCCCCGCTTTCACCGTATTTGTCCATGGCCCTGGGCAGCTTTGAGCTCAGCTTGCTTGAACTGACCTCGGCATACACGGTATTTCCCAACCGCGGGAAATACGTCAAACCCGGCAGCGTCGAGCGCATCACAGGCCCGGACGGCCGCATTGTCTGGCAGCGCAGTCCGTCCAGGCACCTGGCCATGTCGCGCACCAATGCGGCCATCATGACCGATGTGCTAAAGGGGGTGATCCAGGAAGGCTCTGGCCGGGGTGCCAGGGATCTGGGCGCGGAGCTGGCCGGCAAGACCGGCACCACCAACAAGTACCGCGACGCTTTGTTTGTGGGATTTTCTCCGACCCTGGCAGCCGGGGTCTGGGTGGGAAGAGACGATTATGCCCCATTGGGCCCTTATGAAACCGGCGGCCGGGCGGCCCTGCCCGTATGGAAGCAATTCATGGAAAAGGCGATAGAAACCCAGCCCTTGCGGTATTTTGATTTTCCGGATGAACTGGAGCAGGTGCGCATGGATCCGGATACGGGAAAACGGGTATCCGGAAACCGCGGCGTGCCCGCAAGGATCCGAAAAAACCCGGACAGCGGCCTATAACAAAAAAGAAGCAAGGCCGGGGGAGTGATAAAAACACTTGATTTGCCTTTGCGCAACCGCTAAACAGGGCCTATGATCCGCAAAGCCACCATCGAAGACATCAAGCCCATTCACGCCCTGCTCAAGTTCTACGGCGCAAAGGGAGACCTGCTGGCCCGGCCCCTGAGCCGATTGTATGACCACCTGCGGGATTTCAACGTCTACGAGGATGAAGAGACCGGACGAATTGTGGGTTGCTGCGCCCTGCAGTTCTGCTGGGAGGACCTGGCTGAAATCCGCTCCCTGGCCGTGACAGAACCCTACATGGGCAAAGAGATCGGCACCCGGCTTCTGGAAACCGCCTTTGAAGAAGCCCGGCAATACAAGATCAAAAAACTTTTCACCCTCACCTATCGGCCGGATTTTTTCAAGAAATTCGGATTTATCGTCATTGACAAGACAGAGCTGCCCATCAAGATATGGGCCGACTGTATCCATTGCGTGAAGTTTCCGGACTGCGACGAGACCGCCATGCTCAAGCAGATTGCGTAAGGCGCCTCAGGTATAGATCAGGTTTACCCGCAGGGGCGGATGCTCCCAGATGCCGGGCAGGGGCAGCAGGTGCTGGTACTTGACCGTGATCCAGAAAAGCTCGGGCTTGATGTCCCGGAGCTTGCCGTCTTCCGGGGGCAGGGCCGGGCTGGTATGGCCGTAGGTGACCCGGAACAGGAAAATCCCGCCTTTGCCGTTTTGATCCAGCATGTAAAAACGCTTCAGCTCCCGCAGCGGCATGTTGTTGCGGTCTGCCACCTGCTCCATTTCCCCGGGGGTCAGGCGCATGACCACCATTCGCGACACCCCCTGCTCGCAATAGCGGTACAGGGAGCGCGACTCGCTGCTGGAAACATACACCGTTGAAATAAACGGCAGGCGCCGCAGATACTGGGCCGCAACACTGGCCGCAGTTCGCCTTCCCCCGATCATGTCGGGCAGGGCGTGATATTCAAAAAACTTTTTCTGCACGTCCTCGGCGTATTTCTCCCCCTTTTCATAGACGTCCTTGGAGATGTAGCGCAAATACCGGGCCAGATCCTCTGCGGCCTCGGAAATGGGCCAGTCAATGCGCACGTGAAAATGGGAAAGGTAGTAGCGGTGCTTGGTTTTGGCATGGCTGGTGTCACGCTGGATCAACAGGGCATAATCCACCGGCAGGAGTTCTTTTAAAAAATGATAAAAATGCACCGAATCCAGAAATTTCTGGCTCCGGTCAAAATCCGGTCCCAGCGACAGGGTTTTGGAACGCAGAAGGTTTGTCTTGGTGGTTTTGTTAACATCAAAAAACCGGATGTATTTCTTGTACGCCTGGGGGATGGTGTCTTCGACAAATATCACCAGAAATGAATTGTGCAGGCTGAACTCCTCCTTGGGAATCCGGGCCCGGGGCTTGAGTTCCTTTCTTTCAACAAAGGGATAGGCAGCGTTGTTGTTTTTGAAATTTTCGTAAGATTCTTTCAGGGCATGGGCCATGATGAACTGATCGAGTTCATCGCGAAGCAGCTCATAATAAGACCGCCGGAGCCGGTTTTCAAGGCTGAGTTCCTCCCGGGTGCGCCAATACAAGAATCTGATCTCCTTTCATAGAACAAATGGAAGTGGAAGGCAAAAACACAAATTTTAAACTAACTGTTTTTCCCAAAATTGTCAAGCAATTATCATGCCTACCAACCTTTTGCAGCCGATTTCCGGTCAAGCGCCCGAAGTACATCGCCTGTTTTCGCAAAGATCCAAAAACGCCGGCCACACGTTTATTCATGAATTTCCAACCCGCCCAGGGCCTGAACGCCCGGCAGGGGCTTTCCTTCCAGCAGGCGCAGAAATGCCCCGCCGCCTGTGGAAATGTAGGAAATCCGATCCGTCTGGCCGGTGGAGTGGATGGCCACATCCGTATCCCCGCCGCCCACGATGGAAAGGGCATAAGAATCGGCCACGCTATACACCATGGATATGGTGCCCCGGCTGAAGGCATCGATTTCAAACATGCCCATGGGGCCGTTCCACACAATGGTCTTTGCGTTATACAGGGCCTCGTCAAACAGCCGGGATGTTGCCGGCCCGATATCTAGGGCCATCCAGTCTTCCGGAATCTCCTGGATGGGAACGATCTTGGTCTCCACATTGGGCCCGGGCTCCGGGGCCACAACCGCATCCACGGGCAGGTAGAACTTGACCCCCTCGCGAAGGGCCCGCTGGCGAAGCGCGCCCGCAGCCTCCACCAAATCTTCTTCCACCTTTGAACGGCCCACGGCAAAGCCCATGCTTTTTAGAAACGAATTGGCCATGGCCCCGCCGATGATAAACTTGTTGACCCGCGGCAGCATGTTTTCCAGGGCTCCGAACTTTGAAGACACCTTGGCACCCCCGATGATGGCCACAAGCGGACGCCTGGGTTTTTCCATGGCATCCTTGAAATACTTGAGTTCCTTTAGCAGCAGAAACCCGGCCGCAGTCTCGGAAAAACGGCTTACAATGGCTTCCACTGACGCGTGGGCCCGGTGGCATACCGCAAATGCGTCATTGATATAAACATCGCCCAGGGCGGCCAACTGCCGGGCAAAGTCCGGATCATTGGCCTCTTCTCCCGGATAAAACCGCAAATTTTCCAGCAGCGCCACCCGGCCGTCTTCCAGGCCGTTGACCAGGTTTTCCACGTTTTCACCGATGCAGTCTTCGGCCATGAACACTTCCTGCTCCAGGAGCCGGCCCAGGCGCTTGGCCACCGGCGCCAGGCGCAGCTTGTCAACGGCTTTTCCCTTGGGCCGGCCCATATGGCTCATGATCACCAGCCGGCCCTGGTGATCCAGGATATACTGCAGTGTGGGAAGCACCGCCTTGATCCGGGTGTCATCGGTGATGTTTTGATGCTCATCCAAGGGAACATTGAAATCCACCCGCACCAGTACGCGTTTGCCCTGAAGGTCCAGTTCCTTGATGGAATACATGGGTCTCTCTCCCTCCTTGCACGGTTTTCAGGGCGTTTTACCGCCCTGGTCCTTTTTCTGTCGGTGAATGGATTTTTTCCGGGCCCAGCGTTGAAAAAAGCCGATCCTGCGGGCCTGCCAGGCCCGATCAAGCTTTTCCTCGGCCACCTGAAGGCCGCCGTCTTCTGAAACAGCGGTTTTCAGGCATTCGGTTTTGTGCGAGCATGCCATGCATTCTTCCGGGCTGTGGCGCAGTCCGTCTTCACCAACCGGAAAAACCTGTCCGAGAACACCAAAGCACTGCGGTCGATCCGGAGAATCATTCATGGGTTTGTGCCGTAAATCTGGCCAGTTCCTGTTCATACTGCCGGCACATGCTGGCGATGTGGCCGGCGTCGGCAAAACTGTAATACCGGCGGTCGCCGATAATCAAATGCTCGTGAACCGTTATGTTCATGCTCAGGCAGGCAAAAATCAGCCTGCGGGTGATGGCCATGTCTGCTGACGAGGGCTCCGGGTCCCCGGAAGGGTGATTATGGGCAAAAATCACGGCAGCAGCCCGGTATTCCAGGGCCCGTTTCACCACTTCCCTGGGATAGACGGCCCCTGCGGTCAGGGTGCCTTCAAACAAAATTTCCGTGGCCTGCACCCGGTTTTTGGCATCCAGAAACAATACCTTGAAGCACTCCCGGTCCATTCCGGCCATGCTCTGGTACAGGTAATCAAACAGCGCGGACGCGTTGCTCACCGGGTCGGTGTTGCTGACCTTTTTCTCCAGGTAGCGCTCAGCCACGGCCGGCACCAGCTTGATGCCGAAGACGTTTTTGGGTCCGATGCCCTTGATTTCGCACAAGGCCTCCACCGGCGCATCCAGGACTCCGGCCAGGGTCTCAAAACGCTTTATTGCGGCTTTGGCGGCATCCTTGCAGTCTTTCTGCGGAGTTGCCAGGGTCAGCAACAGCTCCACCACCTCGTAGTCATGGAATCCGGTCAATCCGGCGTCCAGGAATTTTTCCCGCAGGCGCCGGCGGTGGCCTTCACCTTTGTGCGAATCGCGCGCCATCTGCCCTTGCTTGAAATAAAACGGCAATGGTTTTCAAAAATTTACTCTACATCCTCGAGTTCCGACTTCAGAGTCCGGGTCATTAGCTGGTATACCGCCTCATCGGGTTTTAAGGACTCGTAGAGCACCTGGTAGACCGAATGGGCAATGGGCATTTCCACGTTGATTTTATTCGACAGATTATAGACCGACCGGGCGGTGCGCACCCCTTCGGCCACCATGGACATGCTGGATAAAATCTCATCCAGGCTCTTTCCCTGCCCGATCATCTTGCCCACTGTATGATTGCGGCTCAGCGTGCCGGTGCAGGTCAGCACCAAATCGCCAACCCCGCTTAAGCCCGCAAATGTGTGCGGATTGGCCCCGAGCTTAAGCCCCAGCCGCCGAATTTCGGTCAGCCCGCGGGTGATCAGGGCCGCCCGGCTGTTTAATCCCAGCTCCAGGCCGTCGACAATGCCCGAGGCAATGGCGATGACGTTTTTGACCGCCCCGCCCAGCTGCACGCCCATGACATCGGTATTGGTGTATACCCGGAAAAACGGGGTGGAAAAAACCTGCTGGAGAAAAGCCGCCACCTCCGGGTCCGGGGCGGCCGCAGCCACCACCGTGGGCAGGCCCCGGGCCACTTCCGCGGCAAAACTCGGCCCGGAAACAACAGCCACCCGATCCTTGTGTTCCGGCAGCACTTCAGCCAGTACCCCGGTCATGGTCAGATGCGTCTTATTCTCAATGCCCTTGGCCGCCGAAACCAGCACCGTATCCGCAGCCAGGCTTTGAGCCGCCCGGCCGGCCATCTCCCGCATCACGTGGGTGGGCACCACAAAAACCACCAGGTCCTTGCCTCCGGTCACGCTGTCCAGGTCATTGGAGACCCGGATGTTTTCCGACAACCTGACCCCGGGCAAAAATAAATCATTTTCCCGTTTTTCTGTGATACTGGCGCGAACCTCCGGCTCCCAGGCCCACAGGTCAAGTTTATAGCCCTTTTCCCCGAGCATTCCGGCAATGGCGGTGCCCCAGCTCCCGGCACCCACAATTCCGATTTTCACATTTTCCGCATTCTTCATTCTATAATTTAAGCCTCCTCCGGGGCTTTGTCATCTGTTTAACCTTCGTCTGTATCGTCGTCCGCCTCATCATCCGCAATACCATCATCCGCAATGACTTCCGGGTCCTCCTGTTCGGCCAGCCGCGCGGCGCTTACAAGTCGTTCGCTTGCTTCAATGTCAATGAGCTTGACTCCCTGGGTGTTTCGGCTGATCACCGAGATATCGGCAATGGCCAGGCGGATGATTTTTCCGGCATCGGTGACCAGCATGATCTCGTCTTCGTCTGAGACCACCAGGATGGTCACCACCCGGCCGTTTCTCTCGTTGGTCTTGATGGTGATCACGCCCTTGCCGCCCCGTTTCTGCACCGGGTACTCGTCAATGGAAGTACGCTTGCCGTAGCCGTTTTCCGTTGCCGTCAGAAGGGTCTGGCCGTAAGTGAGCACTTCCATGCCAACCAGCCGGTCGCCGCTGACAAGACGCATTCCCCGAACTCCCCGGGAAATGCGGCCCGAAGCCCGGATGTCGGTTTCCGGAAACCGAATCGACTTGCCAAACAAAGTGCACAAAAATACCTGGCGGGTGCCGTCGGTCAACCGGGCGGCCATGAGCTCGTCGCCCTCAGGCAGGTTAATGGCGATGATGCCCCCGGCCCGGGGTCTGGAAAACGCCATGATATCGGTCTTTTTCACCACGCCCTGACGGGTGGCCATGAGCACGTAATTGCCAGGGGAAAATTCAGGTACGGCAAGCACCGTGGTCAGGTGCTCATCCGGGGCAAAATTCAACAGATTGACAATGGCCTTGCCCTTGCTGGTGCGCCCGCCCTGGGGAATGTCATAGACCTTGC
This sequence comes from Desulfosalsimonas sp., assembly GCF_055149105.1. NCBI lineage: Bacteria > Pseudomonadati > Thermodesulfobacteriota > Desulfobacteria > Desulfobacterales > Desulfosalsimonadaceae > Desulfosalsimonas > Desulfosalsimonas sp. The sequence continues at coordinate 18,432 of NZ_JBSRLA010000009.1, forward strand.
ACCAGTAAACCCGGCCCTGGTTGGTGAAAAACATGAACGTGTGATGGGTGGAGGCCACAAACAGGTGCGAGACCAGATCCTCTTCCTTGGTGCCCATGCCGGTCTTGCCCTTGCCGCCCCGGTGCTGCTTTCGGTAAAGGGTGATGGGATTGCGCTTGATATAGCCGGCCGTGGTGATGGTCACCACCATGTCTTCCTGCACGATCATGTCCTCCAGGGTGATCTCCCGGGTTTCGGACACGATCTTGGTCAGGCGTTGATCCCCGAATGTCTGCTGAATTTCCGTGAGCTCGTCCTTGATCAATTGCAGCACCAGCCGTTCGCTTGACAGAATTTCCTTGTATCTGGCAATGGCCTGGAGAATTTCCACGTGCTCCTGCTTGATCTTGTCCCGCTCAAGTCCGGTCAGCCGCTGCAGACGCATATCCAGGATCGCCTGGGACTGGGCATCAGACAGGGCAAAGCGCTCCATGAGCTGGGATTTGGCCTCCGCAGGCGATGCCGCCGCCCGGATCAGGGCCACCACCTCATCGATGTTGTCCAGGGCAATGATCAGCCCTTCCAGGATATGGGCCCGGGCCTCTGCCTTTTTCAGATCATAGCGGGTCCGGCGGATGATGATTTCCTTGCGGTGCACGATGAAATGCTCAAGCATTTCCTTTAAATTCATCAACTCGGGCCGCCGGTTGACCACGGCCAGGAAAATGATGCCGAAGTTGCTTTCCAGGGGAGTATGCTTGTAGAGCAGGTTTAGCACCACTTCGGCCACCTGGTCTTTTTTAAGGGCAATGGCCACCCGGATGCCCTCCTTGTCGGACTCGTCCCGGATATAGCGCACGCCCTCGATCTGGCGCTCCTTGACCAAATGCACCATCTTTTCGATCAAGGTCGCCTTGTTGACCTGGTAGGGCAATTCCTTGACAATAATGATATCGCTGTTGTTCTTCTTGTCGCGTTCAATGTCGATACGCGCCCGGATGCGCAGCTTGCCCCGGCCGGTCTGGTAGGCCTGCCGGATACCCTCGGTGCCGTAGATGATGCCGCCGGTGGGAAAATCCGGACCGGGCAGATATTCGATAAGATCGTTTACGCTCAGCTCGCTGTTGTCGATCAGGGCCTTGATGGCCTCTGCCAGTTCATTTAAATTATGGGGCGGGATATTGGTGGCCATGCCCACGGCAATACCCGATGATCCGTTTAACAGCAGGGCCGGTACCTTGGCCGGCAGCACCATGGGTTCGTTCAGGGTTTCATCGTAGTTGAGCTGCCAGTCAACGGTTTCCTTGTCAATGTCTTCAAGCATCTGGTGGGCCAGCCGGGTCATGCGCACTTCCGTGTAACGCATGGCCGCCGGGGGATCGCCGTCCACGGAGCCGAAGTTGCCCTGCCCGTCGACAAAGGGATAGCGCAGGGTGAATTTCTGGGCCATGCGCACGGTAGCATCATAAACCGCGGAATCGCCGTGGGGATGGTACTTACCAATAACGTCACCCACAATACGGGCCGATTTCTTATACGGCTTGTTCCAGTCATTGCGCAGCTCGCGCATGGCAAACATAATGCGCCGGTGGACCGGTTTTAATCCATCGCGCACATCGGGCAGGGCCCTGCCGATGATCACGCTCATGGCATAATCGAGATAAGACTGCTTCATCTCGCTGTCGATGCTTATCCCATCGATGCGCTGCTGGATTTCGCTCATTTCAACTCCTGGTCAGGGCCGGCCGAACTCCGCACCAATCCTGATCTTGCCAATGGCAGAGGGTTTGGCTGGATTTGGCAGGCACCGTGTTTACAAAAAAACAAAAAGACTTTTTTGAATGATTTTTGATGGTACCGTAAAAAGTCTGATTTCAGATGCGTCGTGCTGTTGCAGGCGGCAAAAAAATCACTGCAAAAACACCCGGGATGCGGCATTTTTGCAGTGACCGGAAAAACCATCACAATTTGCTGACAAACCCGAGGGCAGCCAGCAGCAGCACCACTTCAAAGACATACATGGCCGGAAAGCTCTGGGCAAAATAATAAACAATGCCGCCGCCGATAATCACAGGCACCCCGAAAATGACAAGTGTTCCGATTTTTCTGCTGATCGATTCAATGGTCGTCATGGATCCACTCCTGTGGCCTTTGTGGGAATATGCTGTTTTGCCTATGCCTCAATAATCATCGCCATGCCCATTCCGCCGCCGATGCACATGGAAATCAGGGCGTTTTTGGCGCCCTTGTCGCGCATCATGTGAATGGCGGTCACCATCTGCCGGGCACCGGTGCATCCGATGGGATGGCCCAGGGAAATGCCGCTGCCGTACTGGTTGGGCTTTTGGGTGTCAATACCGAGCTCCTTCATGCACGCCAGGGCCTGGGACGCAAAGGCTTCGTTTAACTCAATGATCTCCAGGTCATCAATGCTCATGCCGGTTTGGCGCAGCACCTTGCGGATCGCCGGAATGGGACCCAGCCCCATGTAAGCCGGATCCACGCCGCCGGATGCAAATGCCTTGATTTTGGCAAGAGGGGCAAGGCCCAGTGACTCGGCCTTTTGGGCGCTCATCAGTACCACTGCCGCAGCCCCGTCATTAACCCCCGAAGCATTGCCCGCAGTGACAGAGCCGTCTTTTTTAAACACCGGCTTGAGTTTGGCCATTTTTTCCATATTGGTTTCCATGGGCCGTTCGTCTGTGTCGACCACCACATCGCCCTTACGGGTTTTAATGGTCACGGGGACGATTTCCTTTGCAAAGGTGCCGTCGGAAATGGCCGCCCTGGCCCGGTTGTGGCTCAAAACAGACAACTCATCCTGCTCCTGCCGGGAAATCCCGTATTTTTCCACGATATTTTCCGCGGTCACGCCCATGTGATAACCGTAAAAAATTTCATACAAACCATCATACACCATCAAATCCAGGACTTCGCCCTTGCCGGTGACCTCCATGCGATGTCCCCACCGGGCCTTGGGAAGGGCCATGGGCGCACAGCTCATGCTCTCCTGGCCGCCGGCCACAATGGCTTCGGCCTCGCCGCACATAATCGACGAAGCAGCCAGGGCAATGGCCTTTAATCCGGAGGCACAGACCTTGTTGATGGTAAATCCGGGTGTTTCCTTGGGCATGCCCGCGCGGATCATGGCCTGGCGCGCCGGGTTCTGACCCTGGGCGGCAATCAGGACATTTCCCATGATCACTTCGTCAAATGCCACTTCCCGGGCGTTATCATCCCACTGAGCGCCTGCGGATTCCAGTTCCACCGGACCCTGACCCTTGAACGGATCGGGAGCCCCTTCTTTCATTTCATCACTTAATGCCGGCCTCAGCCCGGCGCGTTTCACTGCTTCCTTTATCGCGAGGCTGCCCAGTTCAACTGCCGTGACATCCTTGAGCGATCCGCCGAATGCGCCCACCGGGGTCCGGGCGCCGCTGACGATCACCACCTCTTGCATATCCGCCTCCTCATTGCTATTGTATCCACGTTGGTATCCTGTTGGCTATCCCGCAATCCGGGATAGGTTAAAACAGGCATAAACCCGCTTATTTTATTGTTAATTTTATAAAATGACATTATTATCAGATTTGCGCTGCAAATACAAGCAGAAACACGAAAGCCGAGCCTGCCATGTGCCTCATTGTCATCGCCATAGACGCCCACCCGGAATACCCGCTGATCATCGCGGCCAACCGGGATGAATTCTACAGCCGGCCCACCGCGGCCCTGGATTTCTGGGAGGATAACCCACATATCCTGGCCGGCCGGGACCTGCAGAGCCGGGGGACATGGCTGGGGGTCACGCCCGGCGGCAGAATCGCGGCGGTGACCAATTACCGGGATCCGTCTGCCATGACCCCATGGGGCAAATCCAGAGGCCAGCTGGTCAAAGACTTTCTGGCCGGAGACCAGCAGCCGGAGAGCTATCTTGCCGAAGTGGAAAAGCAGCGGGATCAGTATTGCGGTTTTAACCTGCTGACGGGATGGTTGAATCAGATATGGTGGTATTCCAACAAAAACAGCGGCATTGTCCGGCTTAAAGCAGGCATCCACGGCATCAGCAACCACCTGCTCGACACCCCCTGGCCCAAGGTCCGCACCATGAAGCAGAAACTCGCCGCCCTGATCGATGCCAGCCCGGTTATCGAGCCCCACGCGGTGCTGGACCTGCTCTACGATCCCAGGCCCGCGGCAGACGAGCACCTGCCGGACACGGGCGTGGGCAAAGACTGGGAGCGGACCCTTTCACCGGTCTTTGTTGTCAGCCCCGATTACGGGACCCGGTGTTCCTCGGCCCTTATCCTGGACAAAAACAACCGGCTGCAGTTCTGGGAACGCACATTTCTGGCAGATCAGGCCGGCCCGAAGCCCGGAGAGACCCGCCGGTTTGAGCTTCAATGGCCGGATATGCCCGGCACTACTTGATCTCCACGGCAATACCGGCCACCATCCATGTCACCCGCCTGGCGCACCGGGCCGCATGCTGGTTGACAAAGCCGGCCAGATCCCGAAACCGCCTGGCCATGGCATTTTCCGGCACAATCCCGGAGCCCACCTCATTTGAGACCAAAAACACCGGACAGACGGTTTCACCCAGGGCACGGCCCAGATCCTCCACCTGTTCCATGACCTTGTCATCGTCTTCATATCGGGCCATGAGGTTTGAAATCCAGAGGGTCAGGCAATCCACCAGGATCACGTCCGCGCCGAGGTGTTCCCGGATCACCCGGGCCAACTCCAGGGGCTCTTCCACGGTCTGCCATTTGGGGTCCCGCTCCTGCTGGTGGCGCACCACCCTGGCCTGCATTTCCTCGTCTGCCGGCATGCAGGTGGCCACAAAAATGTTTTTCTCCCCGGTCCGGGCATCTGCCAGGGCCAGGGCATGGCTGCTTTTGCCGCTTCTGCAGCCGCCCAGAACAAAATGAACTTCTCTGCCGTCCATTGGCTCAGCTCTCAATTCCGGTGCGCGCGCCCACGCCCTGCTCAAAATAGTGGCGCACCGGCTTCATTTCAGTGATCAGATCAGCCCGCTCCAACACGCCCGGGGCCCCGCCGCGGCCGGTGAGCACCAGCTCCACCCCGTCGGGTTTGGCGGATACAAAATCCATGAGATCCCGCTCTGAGATAATTTTGCTCTCATAGGCCACATTGGCCTCTTCGAGCACAACCATGTCATATTCACCGGAAAGCATGGCCTGCCCGGCTGCGGCCAGTCCCTTTCGGCCGGCCTCAAGATCCTCCGGATCGGGCTTGCCCAGCACAAAGCGGCCCGTGCCGAACTGCTCCACGGTAACCTGGTCAGAGAGCCGCTCCAGGGCCCGGATTTCACTGTAATGGCCCTTTTTCATGAACTGGGCGATATAGACCCTGAGCCCGGCGCCGGCCGCACGCAGGGTCAGGCCCAGGGCCGCGGTGGTCTTTCCCTTGCCGTTGCCGGTATAAACCTGGATATATCCCTTTTCCAAAAAACGCCTCCTTTTGCCGCAATATTTCCCCATCCCCTGTCCAAAATGTGACCCGGATGTGGCCGGGACGTGAATGAAATCTTCTTACCACATTCCCGCCCCGGAAAAAAGCCTCTGCTGACATAAGGGGCCGGATTGCGCATTGACAAAATATACCGACCGGTATTAATAAAAGGGATATGGAACTCAACAGTTATGGTAAATCCGAGCGCACCCGGCGCCGCATCATTGAAAAGGCAGCTCCCCTGATCAACAAAAAGGGGGCTGCAGGCACCTCCATTGCCGAGCTCACCGCTGCCACCGGGCTGACCAAGGGCGGGATTTACGGCAATTTCAAAAACAAGGATGAGCTGATACTCGCGGTCTACGACTATCACGCAGCTTTTCTCAACCGGATTTTTGCCCGGGAACTGGCCCGGGCCGACACCCCGGGCGAAAAACTTGCGGCCTGCCCGGCGGTCTTTCGCAAGCTTTACGCCCATACCTGCGCCTACGGGGGATGTCCCATCGTCAACACGGCCACAGAGGCCGACGATACGCACCCGGCCCTTTGCCGGCGCGTGGCCGAAACCGTTGATTTACTCAAAAACCGCATAGCCGGTCTGATCAGCCAGGGCATTGAAACCGGGGAGATCCGGCCGGAAACCGATGCCCGGCGCACTGCCGGTCTGATTCTTTCGCTGTTTGAAGGCGGGGGCATCCTGGCCCGGGTCACAGGACGGGACACTTTTGTGACAGACGCCGTGGATCACATCGAGGCCCTGATCAAAGACATCCGGCATACACAGACCTAAGCGGCTTTTTTCCTTGACGCCAACCGCATGAATAAGGAATTTTTGTTTTTTTTAAATATAGATGGTTTCGTAAAAAGTAAGTTTTTAGATGGCGCCGTAAACAGTTCAAGATCAAGGCTTGCGCGATTCCGAAGAATGCAGCGTACTTATCCGTACGTGAAATTCTGAGGAATCGCGCGTAACGCCGATATTGGACTTTTTACGGTGCTATCAAACCCAATTTATTTCGACCAAAGGGGGAAAAATGATACAGGACCCGCTGTTTAACCCGATTTCCATCAACAGCATGCAGGTGGACAACCGGATCTATCTTCCGGCCATGCACCTTGGCATGGCCGACAATTTCCAGGTAACCGAACAGATCCTGGCGTTTTACCGGCAGCGCGCCAAAGGCGGGGCCGGCATGATCTGTGTGGGCTACGCCACAGTGGACGAACTGTCCGGAAACTCCTTAAACATCGGGGCTCACAAGGACGAATTCGTGCCCGGGCTTGCCAAACTCGCTGATGTGATCAGGGAAAACGGGGCCAAAAGCGCAGTGCAGCTCAACCACGCGGGCCGCTACAACATGTCGTTTTTCCTAAACGGCCAGCAGCCGGTGGCCCCGTCCGCGGTGGCCTCCCGGATGACCCGGGAAACCCCGCGCGCCCTTGAGATCCCGGAAATCAAGCAAATCGTGGACAATTTCACCCAGGCCGCCAGGCGGGTCAAAGAAGCCGGGTTTGACGCCGTGGAGGTGCTTCACGGAACAGGCTATCTCATCAGCGAGTTTCTCTCGCCTTTGACCAACAAGCGCGAGGATGAATACGGCGGCAGTTTTGAAAACCGTATCCGGTTCGGCATCGAGGTGATGCGCGCCATCCGCAAACAGGTGGGCCCGGATTTCCCTTTGATCGTGCGCATGAACGGCAATGACTTCATGCCCGAAGGCCAGGGCAGAGACGAGCTGCGCGAATATGCAAAGGCCCTGGTCACCCGGGCCGGGGTCGATGCCCTGTGCATCAACGTGGGCTGGCACGAGGCCCGGGTGCCCCAAATCACCACGGCCGTGCCCAGGGGGGCGTTTGCCTATCTTTCACGGGGCATCAAGGAGGCCGTGGACGTGCCCGTGATTGCCAGCCACCGCATCAACGACCCGGACACGGCAAGGGACATGATCGCAGACGGCATGTGCGACATGGTGGCCATGGGCCGCAGCCTGATCGCCGATCCCAACCTGCCGCAGAAAGCCAAACAAGGAAAAGAAAACCAGATCGTTCACTGCGTGGCCTGCGCCCAGGGCTGCTTTGACAATCTGTTTCAGCTAAAACACGTGGAATGCCTCTGCAACCCCCTGGCCGGCCATGAGCATGAAGCCACGGTCAAACCCGCAGACAAGCCCAAAAAGGTCATGGTCATCGGCGGCGGGGCCGCGGGCATGAACGCGGCCATTGCCGCGGCAGACCGGGGCCATTTGGTGGCATTGTATGAAAAATCCGGCCGCCTGGGCGGCCAGCTTTACCTTGCGGCCGCACCTCCGGGCAGAGACGAGTTCGCCCAGCTGGCAAGGGACCTGGAACAGCAGCTCCGGTGCCGCAACATCGAGGTGCACCTGGACACGGCCGTGGACAAAGCTTTGATTGAGCAGCAGAAACCCGATCACGTGGTGCTGGCCACCGGCGCCGAACCCATGACCCCGCCCATTGCCGGCGTGGAGCTGGGTCACGTGGTACAGGCCTGGGACGTGCTGGCCGGCAAGGTGTATACGGGAAAACGCGTTGTGGTGGTCGGCGGCGGTGCAGTGGGCGTGGAAACCGCCCTGTTCCTGGCGGAAAAAGGCACCCTGGACGGAGAAACCCTGAAATTTCTGCTCATCAACCGGGCTGAAGACGCAGACACCCTTTACGAATACTGTGTCAAGGGCACCAAGGAAGTCACCCTCCTTGAAATGATGGACAAAATCGGCAAGGATTTCGGCAAAACCACCCGCTGGGGCATGATGCAGGATGTCTCCAGGTTCGGCATCCAGCCCATGACCGCCACCCGGGCCCTGGAAATCACCAAAACCGGCATCCGGGTGGAGCAGCAGGAGGGCCAGGCCACGGAAATCGAAGCCGACACGGTGGTGCTCTGCGTCGGGGCCCGGTCTGACAACGCCCTGGCAGACCGGCTCAGGGACATGGGCATTGCCTTTAGCATTGCCGGGGATGCCGAAAACATCGGCATGGCCTTTGACGCGGTTCACAAGGGATATGCCGCAGGAAGCCGCATTGAATGAATGACAAAACAGAAAATGAAAACAGCATGATAAACGACTATCTCGCACATCAGCAGGAGCGAAACACCCTGGGGATTCCGCCAAAGCCGCTGGATGCCCGGCAGACAGCGGCTTTGACCGAACTTTTGCAAAATCCGCAAGATGCCGACCCCGGGCTTGTCTATGACCTGATTGCCGACCGGGTGCCGGCCGGGGTCGATGAAGCCGCCAAAATCAAGGCCGATTTTCTGGCCGCCCTTGCCCGGGGTGAAAAATCATCGCCAATGGTGTCCCCGGAGCAGGCCGTGTATCTGCTTGGCACCATGGGCGGGGGCTTTAACATTGACCCCTTAATTGAACTGCTCGATGACCTGCAGCTGTGCGCAAAGGCCGCAGACGCACTGGCGGCCACGATCCTGATTTTTGACGCCTTTGAAAAGGTGTTTGAAAAATCCGCGGTCAACAACCAGGCCCGGCGGGTCATTGACGGGTGGGCTGAAGCCGAATGGTTTCTGCGCGCTCCGAAAGTGCCGAAAACCATCACGGTGACGGCCTTCAAGGTGGACGGAGAGATCAACACCGATGATTTCTCCCCTGCCTCAGAAGCCTGGAGCCGGCCGGATATTCCCTTGCATGCCACGGCCATGCTCAGAAACCGCATTGAAAAACCCCTGGAGACCATGGCCGAACTCCGGCAAAAGGGCCATCCCCTGGCGTTTGTGGGCGATGTGGTGGGCACGGGCTCATCGCGCAAATCAGCTGCCAACTCGCTTTTGTGGCATATCGGAGACGACATTCCCCACGTGCCCAACAAGCGCCGGGGCGGGGTGGTCATCGGCGGCAAGATCGCGCCGATTTTTTTCACCTCCCTGGAAGACGCCGGAGCCCTGCCTGTTGAATGCGACGTATCCGGCATCCAAAACGGCGATGTGCTGGTGATCCGGCCCCATGACGGGGTGATTGAAAACGCGGACACCGGCCAAACAGTGGCAGAATTTACCCTCAAGCCCGCCACCATACTCGACGAGGTCCGGGCCGGCGGGCGCATCCCGCTGATCATCGGCCGCACCCTCACGGACAAAACCCGAAACCGCCTGGCCCTGGGGTCTTCGGAAATCTTTTGCCGGCCGGTGGAGCCTGAAAAAAGCCCCCGCGGCTACACCCTGGCCCAGAAAATGGTGGGCCGGGCCTGCGGGGAAAACGGCGTGCGGCCGGGCCAGTACTGCGAGCCCAAAATGACCACCGTGGGCTCCCAGGACACCACCGGGCCCATGACCCGCGATGAGCTAAAGGAACTGGCGTGCCTGCAGTTTAACGCTGATCTGGTGATGCAGTCCTTTTGTCACACTGCAGCCTACCCCAGGAGCGTGGACATTGAAATGCAGGAAAGCCTGCACGAATTTATCAAGCAGCGCAGGGGCGTGGCCCTGCACCCGGGAGACGGGATCATCCATTCCTGGTTAAACCGCATGCTGCTGCCAGACACCGTGGGCACGGGCGGTGATTCCCACACCCGGTTTCCTGTCGGCATAAGCTTTCCAGCCGGCTCCGGGTTGGTGGCCTTTGCCGCGGCCATCGGGTTTATGCCCCTGGACATGCCCGAGTCCGTGCGGGTCCGCTTTACCGGAACACCGGCACAAGGGCTCACCATCCGGGACGTGGTCAATGCCGTACCCTATGCGGCCATGGAGCAGGGGCTGCTCACAAAGGAAAAATCCGGCAAGAAAAACGTGTTTTCCGGCCGGATCATGGAAATGGAAGGCCTGTCTCACCTGCCGGTGACCGCCGCCTATGAGCTGACCAATGCCGCAGCCGAGCGTTCGGCTGCGGCAGCCGTGATCCGCCTGGATGAAAAGCCGGTGGCGGAATTTCTCAAACAAAACATCGAAATTTTGTCCCTGCTGGTCCGGGAAGGCTACGGCGACCGCCAAACCATTGAGGCCCGCATGGAAAAAATGCAGGCCTGGTTAAATGATCCGCATCTTCTGCGCGCTGATGCAGACGCCCAATACGCGGCTGACCTGGAAGTGGATCTGAGCCGGATCACCGAGCCCATCGCGGCCTGCCCCAATGATCCCGATGACGTGCGCCGGCTTTCCCAAATCGCGGGCACGCCTGTGGACGAGGTGTTTATCGGCTCGTGCATGACCGATATTGCCCAGATGGAAAACGCGGGCAAAATCCTTGAAAACGCCGGCGGGGCCGTGCCCGTGCGCCTGTGGATAACCCCGCCCACCCGGCTGGCCGCCCGCCATCTGCGCCAGCAGGGGTGGTTTTACACTTACGGCCGGGCCGGGGCCCGGATGGAAGTGCCGGGCTGCTCTTTGTGCATGGGCAACCAGGCCCGGGTGGCAGACAATGCCGTGGTGGTTTCCACCTCCACCCGGAACTTTCCCCATCGCATGGGAAATAACTGCCGGGTCTATCTGGGTTCAGCCGAGCTTGCGGCCGTGTCTGCCATTCTGGGACACATCCCGGATCCGGACGAATACAGAAACCATGTGGCCGATGCCGGGCTGGTGCCGGCTATTTGAGATAAAGGGTTTCAAACCAGTCCACCAGGTCGCGCAGTTTTTCCACATGGCCGGTATCCACGGTTTGCTTGCATTTCATGGCCTCGACCAGGATCTGGTGGAGAACTGCAATTTTTTCCGCGTATTTTGCATCATCTGCGGAAATGCGCTGGGTCATGAAATACTGGGAAACAATGTGCTGGAGCTTTCCTGCATGGTCTTCCTTGTTGGTCACCCAGCGCACCATCTGGTTGTGATGGGCCACGTCGCCGTTTTTCATATCCTTTGAAAGGACGTGGATCTGATCCATGGAGCGTTCAATGGTGGTGATATGCTCGCGCATCAGCTCGATTCTGGCCGGATCATCATAGATGCCGCAGGGAATCTCGCAGTGGGCGTGAACCAAAGACAGGGTCCCGAGCACAAACACAACAGCACAGCAAATGATCTGAAGCGATTTTTTCATTTCCTTCCTCCTTGAGACGGTTGTTTGAAAAAAACAGATTTGCAGGCCATATTTTGCCTGTAGCCATAAACATGTACATGGTGTGCGCAATTTTCAAATCCGGCAAAGATCTCTTTTGACCGACAAACAGGAGAGCCCATGACAGAAAAAATCATTTCCCTGCCCGAACTTGCGGAAAAACGGCTGGTATTTCGCAGCCGTCAGCACGCCGGGCAGGTGCTGGCCCAAATGCTGGGACAGGAGGCGTGGCCCGATGCCATTGTGCTGGCCATTCCCGCAGGCGGCGTTCCGGTGGGACAGGTGGTTGCGCAGAAACTGGGGGCGGCATTTGACGTGGCCGTGGTCAGCAAGATCACCCTGCCGTGGAACACCGAGGCCGGATACGGGGCCATTGCCTTTGACGGCAGCATGCGGTTAAATGAAATGCTGCTGGCCCGGCTGAACCTGACAAACCAGCAGATGAAAGAAGGCATTGCCGAAACAAAGGAAAAAGTCAGCCGCCGGAGCCGCACACTTCGGGGGCAGCAGCCCTTCCCGGATCTTTCGGATAAAAGCGCAATCCTTGTCGACGACGGGCTGGCCTCCGGGTTTACCATGTTTTGCGCCATTGACGCGGTAAAAAAGGCCGGCGCCAGGCAGGTGGTCGTGGCCGTGCCAACGGCCCACCGCCAGGCCGCAGAGGCGGCCGGGGAAATGGTGGACCGGCTCTATTGCGCAAATCTTCGCTCCGGCAGATCCTTTGCCGTTGCCGAAGCCTACGAGCACTGGACCGATGTGTCCGAGCAGGAGCTCATGGACCTGATGCACAGCGGCCCGGACACACAGGCCCCGGATTTTTGATATTTTGAGAAATCAGGCCGGGCTGCGCAAAAAATCCAGCACATCCGATGCCAGCCGCTCCGGGGCTTCAATGGCGGTCATGTGCCCGATATCCGCATACTCCAAAAGCCGGGCACCGGGAATTTCCTTTGCCATGAGCCGGCTGGATTCCACAAACAGGTCATCCTTGGTTCCGTAGACAATGAGCACGGGACAGGTGATGCCGCGCAAACCCTCGATTCTCGGGTCCGGATCCTTATAGAAGCTGCGCACGAAATCGGCGATGACAAAGCGGTTGTTTCGCTTTGCCATGGAAAGGGCGGTGGCAAGCATTTCATCGGCATTCTCCGATTCCACGATACCCCGGAAAAACGGGCCGGGCCTATCTTTTAACCCCGCGATCATGGTCTCCCAGTCCAGGTTTTCAAACAATGCGGCAAAATTGTCGTGAAACTGGTCAATGCTTTTCCGGTCCCCGGGCACCGGGGAGGTAAACGAGGCGGTGTTGGTCAGAATCAGGGAGGCGAACCTGGAGCAATCCTTCATTGCATAGCGCACCCCGGCAAACCCGCCGGTTGAATGGGTCAGCAGGTGAAACCGGTCAAGGCCCAGGTGATCGGCCAGGGCAATGATGTCTTCACCCACGGTTTCGCAGTCAAACCCCGGGGCATCGCCCTCCGCCTCGGTGTAGCCGTGGCCGCGCATATCCATTGACACAAACCGGAAATGCTGCGAAATCTCGTCTGCCACACCGGTCAGATCCCAGTAAGCGGTGTTTTCCATGAGCCCGGCCACGGCAATCACCGGCTCGCCGGCTCCTTTGTCCTCATAGTAAATTCGGGCATTGCCCCGGTTAAAATACGCCATGAACAAAACATCCTTTCACTGTTGGTTAAAATAACCTTTATACAAAGAGAACACACAAATTTCAAATCAAAGATACCCGGGTCTTGACAAGGGTTGACTTCTGCTTATCATACTGATACTAATGAAGATTATTTTAACTCCGCCTTAACAGGAAAATGATCGGATAAAACAGCTGTTTGCCCAAAAAACCCCAGGCCCGGTATGGATATCCCAAATGGTCCCTGCCGGGCATGATTTTGCACAAGGAGCCGGGATGCATACGGTACTGGAAAAAATGACCCTGATTGACGGGCTGGGACAATGCCTGCCGGATGCCGTGCTGGTGTTTGAAAACAACCAAATTGCTGCAGCCGGCCCCAAGGAGCAGGTGAATATCCCGGAAGATGCGGTGCGCCATGACCTGTCCGGCAAATTTGTCATGCCCGGGTTGATCGACGCCCATATTCACCTGGACATGCACGGCATGGCCGACACCTGCCATGAAAGCCTGGTGGAGGACAAGCTCAGAACCCTGCGGGCGGCCCGGGAAATGGCCAACACCCTCAGGTCCGGCATCACCACGGTGAGAAACGCAGGTTCTGCCAATTACATTGACATTGCGGTAAAAAGGGCTGTTGAGGAAGGACTGATTCCCGGCCCGCGCATCCTGGCCTCGGGAAAAATCATCTGCATGCTTTCGGCCGGCAGCGAATATTTCAAGGGCCTGTACCGGGAGGCGGACGGCGTGGATGAAAACCGCAGGGCCGCCAGAGAGCAGATCAAGGAAGGCGCTGACTTGCTCAAGGTCATGGCCACGGGCGCCATCATGAACCCGGGCGGCATACCCGGCGCAGCCCAGCTCGATGTTGACGAAATACGAGCCGTGGTCAATGAAGGCCAGAAGGCCGGCAAGCACACGGCCGCCCATGCCCACGGAGCCCAGGGGATCAAAAACGCCGTGCGCGCCGGGGTGCGCACCATCGAGCACGGCACCCTGGCAGATGCGGAAGCCCTCAAAATGATGGCGGTCTCCGGGGTTTATCTCATCTCCACCCTGAGTTCCAATTACTGGATGTGCAACAATGATTCCGAAGAAATCTGCCAGCAGATCCCCAGGTTCATGTCTGACAAGGCCAACGATGTTGCCCGCATCCGGCTGGAAAACCTGCACCATGCCATTGCCGCAGGCGTCAGCGTGATCATGGGAACCGATGCGGGCACGCCGTACAACTTTCACGGCAAAAACGCCATGGAGCTTATCCAGTACGTCAAAAACGAGCTTATGAATCCCATGGAAGCCATTATTGCCGCCACCAGCCGCGCCGCAAAAGCCCTGGGACTGGAAGACCGGGTCGGATCCCTGACACCCGGAAAACTGGCCGACTGCATCGTGGTCAACCAAAACCCCATAGAGGATATCGAGACCCTGGGCTCCCTGGATCAGATCTCTCTGGTCTTCAAGGACGGAAAGCCCGTATCCGGAAAAGTCGACACCAGCCAGTGGTCGCCTGAATCGCCCCTGGGGCCGGGCTAATAAACCCTGTTCTGCCCGTTTTTCTCACCCGGACAGGACAGTCTCCTGTTTTTTCGCCTGAAACAAAAAGACCCGGCTCTATACCCCCGTGACTCCATGCGGCGGGTACACTTCATTGCGGCAATACAGGCAACCATTTTAAAAGATAGAAGATATTGAGGCTTTGCCATGAAAAAAATTCTGTTTTTATGCGATGCCAGTGACATTGACATGGTGGAGCAAAGCTTTGCCCATCAGGACAAATATGACCTAACCATTGAAACAGCAGAAAAAATCCTCCAGTTCGGCGTGCGGCCCTACCTGGAGCAGACCATTGAACGGATCAGAAACAACCCGGAAATGTATGACGGCATTGTGGGAACCCATGACTCCTCAGCCGTGTTTGCCGCCATTATCGCCCAGGAAACCGGCCACCGTTTCGCGCCGGTCAACGCGGTGATCAACACCCAGAACAAGTATCTTTTCCGGCGCATCCAGCGCGATGTCATCCCGGAATCCACCCCGGCTTATGCCCTGGCCCTGGACTATCTGCGCGACCCTTCCCGGCTGTCGTTTCCGTTTTTCATCAAACCCGCGCGCGCCAATATCTCCTTTGGCAGCCACAGGGTGGAGCAGGCAGGCGAACTTGAATACTACATTGCCAGGGAAAGCATTGATATTGCCCGATTCAACCAGTATTACCTGAATGCCCTGGCCATTGACCCGGCTTATCACAACGCCTTAAATGTTGCCACATGCAACGATTTTCTGTGCGAAGAACTGATCTCCGGCACCCAGGTGACCATGGACGGCTACGTGTTTGAAGGGGAAGTGACCTTTTTCGGTATCACCCGGGCGGTTTATCACCCGGATACCAACAGCTTTTTCTATCATGCCTTCCCCCACCGGTTTGAACCGGACCTGCAGGACAAAATCGAAACAGCCCTCAAAAAGCTGATCCCGGCCCTGGGCATTGATAACAGCTTTTTCAACGTGGAGCTGCGGGCAGACGAGGAAAAACAGAAATTCGGCATCATCGAGGTCAACAGCCGCATTGCCTTTCAGTTTGCCAAGACCATCGAATCGGTCACCGGTACAGATCCCCTGCACATGCTCTGCGACGTGGCTACGGGCCAAAGGCCGGAGCCGGTCAAAACACGCAGGATGACCCATTCGGCGTGCTACAATTTTGAGCTGCATCTTTTCCACGATGCCCGGATACTTGAGACCCCCACCCAGAGTGCATTTGCGGAAATCCGGATGAAATATCCAGAGGTCAACATCCGCAATCTGATTCATGAAAACGCGCATTTATCTGATTTTAAGCACAACCCGGAAAGCTATCGCTACGCGGTGGTGGATGTGCCCGGAGACAGCCACCAACAGATCATGGAAAAATACCACCAAGTGGTTTCAATGCTGGGCTATCGATTCAGCAAGGCCCTGGAAAACGGGGAGGGCAGCGGCATAGTGCCTGAATCCCCGCCGCGCAGAACCTATGGCGGCAGCCGGGAGCTGGCCGCCCAGCCAGTTCCGGAGGACTGAAAACCAATAAAAAAAACTTGACTTGTGCGTTTTCATCCCTAGGGTAAATTGAACAAAATCAATTTAACCAAAGGAGTTTTTTTATGCAAAAAGTTGAAAACGGCAAGTTTGTCACCGTTCATTACAAAGGCACCCTGGATAGCGGCGAAGTTTTTGATACCAGTGATGAGAGCCAGCCCATGGAGGTCATGGTGGGTGCAGGTCAGGTAATCCAGGGCTTTGAACAGGCCCTTCTGGGCATGGGCTTGAATGAAAAAAAGTCCTTTACCCTGGAGCCGGACCAGGCTTATGGCAACCGGGATGAAGAACAGCTGCACACTTTTTCCCGGGAGGAAGTGCCCCCGGAGATGAACCCCCAGGTAGGCGATGTCATCGGCCTGCAGACCCCGGACGGCCAGCAGATCCCGGCCAAAATCGCCCAGGCCGACGACGAGAAGGTGGTGGTGGACTTAAACCATCCCCTGGCCGGCCAGAACCTGAACTTTGAAATCGAGGTAAAGGCCATCAATGACGAGCCGACCCAGCAGATGCAGCCCGGATGCGACACCGGCGGCTGTGACTGCTCCTCGGGCTGCTCCTGCTGATGGTATCCGCCGGATAATTTTTTCATATTCCCGAACCGGGGCAGAGGGCCAAAAGGTCCCTGCCCCGGTTTTTTTTGTGCTTTTCCCAGGCCTTCTTTGATAAAAAGCCCTTCATCCAGGCAATGGGCAAAGGACGCCGCCATAGGCCTTAAGATCTGTCAGCAGACCATGCGTGAAGCCGAAGACAATAAGGCCTGAGCCTCCTGCAGAGATCTGAAAGCCGCGAAACTCACCTATAGCCGGGTCACGGTCCCCCCCCAAAAAAGTATCAACAATCTTTTTTACCGGCACCAGAGGCCCGGCCTTGTGATTCTGGCATAAAGAACGTCTTAATCAAACGGATACAGCACAACCCGGTTTTTACCCTGTTTTTTGGCCTCATACATGGCCTTGTCCCCATGATCAATAAGAGTGGCAATCTCAAAGGGCCCGGAGACATCTTTGCCGGCCACACCGATACTGATTGTGACCTTTTGTCCGGCCGGCAGTCCGTTGAAGCTTGCCTTTGCAACGGCCTGCTGTATTCTTTCAGCAACCTTGGCAGCCCTGTTTTTCGGAGTTGCCGGCAGCAGCACCATGAATTCCTCCCCCCCATAACGGGCCAGAACGTCTGAATCTCTGAGAAGGCGTTTGCAAAGATTGGCAAGATCGGCAAGCACCGCATCCCCGGCAGCATGCCCGTAATTGTCGTTTATTGCCTTGAAATTATCTATATCCAGGACGAGCACGGAAAGCGGCAAATCCAGTTGACAGGACCGATACAGCTCTTTTTCAGCAGCATCAAAAAAACTTCTGCGGTTTAAAACCTGGGTCAAATAATCGGTCCCGGCCAAACGGGTTGCCTTGCCCAGGGCTTGCTCCAACTGCTGTGATTTCTCCTCGAGCTCGGCCCGGGCGTTTTTTAACTGCCTGAGATTCTGGATTGAAACCAGGGCCTGGGTCAGCAGGGGACCCAGACGATAAAGCAATTTGGCATGCATGTACCTGATAAAGCCGTGGCCTTTGCTCACACATATAATTGCCGCCCGGGACTTGCCGAAATAAAAAGGTGCGTGCACAGCAGATCTGTAAATTCTTTTGATTTCCGGCTTGTCTTTCCACTCGGCAGGCTGCCGGAGGTCATGCACGATGATGGGTTTACCCCTTTCAAACATGCGGCTGAACATGTCTCCGGGATACCATTTTGTTCCCCAAACCCCCGGAAGGGTGGAAGAAAAAACTTCAAGGGAACTGCTTTCGTCTGAAACCAAAACAAATGAACCATCCAGGGACTCAGACCTGTCTATGGACAAAAGGATATTGAGCAGTCCGGATTCTGCCGTATCCGAGGATGTCAGCACCTGCAGACCCTGCAGCAGCAACTCGCTGTGCCTGCGTGACTGTCTTTCCCGGCTGCGCATTCGTTCACGGTCAAGGGCAATTTCGTAAAGTTCCTCGTTGCCCAGGTTTTGAATTTTTTTCTTTATATCTGATGGCATGCCGCTTCTCCGCGCAAATCGGCTACAGAGCCGACGGCAGATTGGTGAAAAGAATGACCGAGATCATGAGATTGCCATGACAATTGGCCCCTTCGGTAAGACAGCCCTGCTCCCCGAAGGTAAATAGCGTCAAAAACGGTACATCTCCAAGAACCCATTTGATTTTATGCTGTACCTCCTCCATATCGTCCCGGACCGCCAGCATGGAGCCTGCGCAAAAAACAATCAATGCGCCCCTGACCTGGTCCGGCTGGCAATCATGGCTTGACAAAACGCTTTCCACCACCCGTGCCGCCCGGTTTATCAGGCTTTTTCGATTTCCGGTCATCAACGTAATTTTGTCATTGGCATGTATATCTGTAAACAAGCTCATGCTGTTGTCTGACAAAACGGTTTCAGGGTGGGAAAGAAGATACAGGGGAACTTTGCCCAGGTCATGACTGAACCTGGCCAGCGGATACCAGTTCGTGGATTGAACAACATTGCCGCCCATGGACAGCACAGGGGTTACTGCCCCGCCTGTCCATTCATTGTATACGAGCGCGGCCGGACGGCCGTCGATCTCCTGAAGAACCCGGCCGTTGGTTTTGGTTGCCACCCCAAAACAAGAGGTGGGAGAATAACCGCTGTGAAAGGAAAAACCAGGCTCCACACTGGAAAAAACTGAACTTACGGCCACTGCCGCCCTGCTGCTTTGGCCATTTCCAATGACAGACCAGTTGCCGGAGATCGTATCATCTGCAGCACTTCCGCCCAAAACGGGCACATTCGGACCCAGCACAGACTCGATTCCAGCCAGAAGTTTTTCCTCGTATCCCGGAGTGGCGGTAATCCAGACAAAATGAGGAGATTCACCAGGCCTGCCCGCGTTTTCAAGACTTTCAGCCACGGCCTCGGCACCGGACTGCCCGGGATTTTCCTCAAAACAGCGCAAACCAACCCCATAATCTCCGTCCGGATCATAGATCCCGAACAATCCAAGCGCACCCGGACTGCCGGGGATAAACCCGGAACCCGTCATGACCCCGCGACACGAGCTTGCCCCATGCACCGGAACTTTCGGGGCAAGCCTGGAAAGTGTGCTGCAGATAGCCCTGGAATCGTAAACTTCTGTGTAGCAGACAAAAAGAAAGTCCGGCATACCGGCCATGTTGGCGGTTAAATCGCAAAAGGCCTGTTCTGCAGCCTCCCGGGCATCATTTTTTTGAGAATACGATACAAATATATGCATTCAGTGCCCCTTTAATAAAACAATAAAAACGAATCAGGGGACAGATAACCCCGGGCCGGTATTATGATTGGCGGTTTCATGTACTGGCCCGTGCAAACCGGCTTTGCTTCACGCCGCAAAACCGCCGTTGACACACAGGTTTTGCCCGCTGATCCAGCCGGCTTCGCCGCTGACCAGAAGCAGTACGGCACCGGCAATATCGCCGGGGGTGCCGATGCGGCCGAATGCGGCCATATCCGCAAGATTTTGTATTTGTTGTTCTGTCTTGCCCTGCCTGAACAGTTCCGTGTCCACGGGTCCGGGCGAGATGGCATTGACTGCGATTTTTCTGTGGCCAAGCTCCTTTGCCAGCACTTTGGTGATCTGCTCCACAGCCCCCTTGGTGGCGGCATAGACGCCGTAATCAGGCAGCATCATCTTTGTCACGGACGAGGAAATATTGATGATTTTTCCGCCGTCCGCCATTTTTTTGGCCGCCTGCTGGCAGGCAAAAAACAGGCCTTTGACGTTTACGGCAAAACTATCATCAAATTCCTTTTCAGTGAAGTCGGCAACTTTTTTAAACAATGCAATGCCGGCATTGTTGACCAGAATATCAATGGAACCGAATTGTTTCCCGGCAGCATCAAACAATGCGCTGACCTCACTTGTCTTTTGCATGTCCGCTTGCACGGAAACAGCCTGCCCGCCGCTTTCAGTGATCTGCGAGACCACCTGGTCTGCAGCTTTTGCATTTTTGGCATAATTGACCACCACCGAGGCGCCGGATTGGCCGAGTTTCAAAGCGATTTTCCCTCCAATGCCCCGGGATGCGCCGGTTACGATAGCTGTTTTGTTTTTCAATACAGCTTCCATATTCCCCCCTTTTTTATTTGCTTTTTCCGGATTCCACAATCACTGTCAACGCTTCCGGACGGAAACTTTCACAACACGGGTATCATCATTTCTGCAAAAAACAGGTTTTGCTCAGCTATCGGGCATGGCGTTTTCCACCCGGTCTCTTCTGGAAAAGATGGATTCGGGATCAATTTCCCCAAGATTTTCAAACACATAGTCAGGCTGATAAGGGAATCGGTTCATGGTCTCCCGGCTGGTCACACCGCTGAGAACCAGGCATGTGGTCATTCCGGATTCCAGCCCCCCCACAATGTCGGTGTCCATCCGATCGCCGATCATGAAGCAGTTGGCCGAATGCACGCCCAGTTTCTTACGGGCCCAGAACATCATGGCCGGATTGGGCTTTCCCAGAAAGTAGGGCACCACACCTGTCACGCGTTCAATGGGTGCGACCAGGGCGCCGCAAGCGGGCACCGGGCCCCTCAGGCTGGGTCCGGTCAGATCCGGATTGGTGGCGATAAACTTGGCCCCCTCCTGAATCAGCAGGGTTGCTTCAATGATTTTGGCGTAATCATACTGCTCGGTCTCGGCGACAATCACATAATCCGGTTTGTCCGAGGTGATGGTGATGCCCGCGTTTTCCAGCTCGTCGACAATTCCACGTCCGCCGATCACATAGGCGGAGCAGCCCTCCGGCCGCTGTACCCGAAGAAAGCTGGCCGTTGCCATGGCAGAGGTATAGAAGCAATCCTCAGGGACATCAATGCCCATCCCCATGAGCCGATCCCTGATTTCCTCAGGGTTGTGGTAGGAATTGTTGGTCAGAAACAGGAATTTGTAATCGCCCTGCTGGAGTCTGCCGACAAACTCGCCTGCACCGGGAATCAGGTGAGAGCCGGTATAAACGACCCCGTCCATATCCATGATAAACGCTTTTTGGTAGGTCCTGTTGTCCTTATACATGAGTTTAAACGATTTTCGAGGGTTGAAAAAACGCTTTGCACCCGGCATGCTGCCTGGTCATTGGCGTTTTGCCGGTTCTGCATGGCACCAGTACAATTTTTCATTGATAATGGTTTCGGAAAATGTCGTTTCAAAAACCAAACCCTGATCATAGACATTCCTGAAGCTCAATGTATAATATAATCAAAAAATTTCATCAAACCATTCCACCCCTCCTGATTTCGGGGACTGGCAACGCAGGAAAAAAGAAATACGGCTATTGGGGGTTTTCGGATGTTTCCGGGTTTGCACTGGATGAATTTTAAGATATGATGCAGGCATCTTTCAACCAGGCCGCAAATAATAAAAGAGAAATGCATCAGATGGACCAACCTGCAGACATTGTGGTGATCCCCAGGCAAGAGGCCGTGTTCTGGCTCGACAGCGAGGGGTGGTGGCGAAATGACGGCGGACGGTTCCGGAAAAAGAAAATCATCGATTATTTTCACCGGCACATTCACCGGGATGAAAACGGCTATTTCGTTCTCCAGGACAAGGGCGGGATCTGGGAGAAAGTCTATTTCCCCTATGAAGACACGGCCTTGTTCGCATTTGACATCCGAAAACAAAACAACGAAATATGGCTGGTGCTCAACACGGGCCGGGAGATCCTGCTGGATCCGGAAACGCTTTATATCCAGGATGACCGGCTCTATGCCATAAACAACGATGAGCGCATCCGGTTTGCCGAGCGGGCCATGATCCGGATGTCCGCACTCATGGAAGAAGATGAAAACGGCCGCCTGCAAATCTGCACAAACGGCAGCAAATACGTAATCACAGAAAAATAAAGAAAACAGAAATGCCCGCAGAAGCCAGGGACATCCAAACCCGTGCCGTCTGGAATGAATTTCTGTCTTATAAAGCCACCCTGGCCACAAAAAATCGCGACTACAGCCAGTGGCACAAAGGGCGGGAGAATTTTGCGGTCTGGACCGTGGGTATTTGCAATGAACAAATCCGATCGCGTTTTGATGCGGCAAAGGCGTGGATGGAGCCCTTTCTTTTCTCCCCCTATTACCGCCAGCCCCATGTCACCCTTCTGGTATGCGGCTTTCTGACCCATAACCCGCGATTCAGTGATGATTACAGCAGCCAGAGCCTCCGGCGCCATCTGCAGGATCTCTGGCAGACGCGCATACAGCCCTTTGAGATTTGCATCGGCGGGATGAACAGTTTTGCAGCAGCACCGTTTCTGGAGGTCTTTGACACCCAGGGCGGACTGGCGCAAATCCGGCGGATTTTAACCAACAGCTTTTATGAAGACCGGACAAGAGCCTATGTTCCGCACCTGACAATCGGCCTGTATGCCGGTGCGTTTAACACCCGGGATGTGGCCGAAAAAATGGCGGCGTTCCAGACAAAAGACCGGATTTCCTGCATAGTGGACAAAATCACCCTGTCCACCTATTCGGCCTTTGAAATCGCAGGCCCGCTTTCAGCCCAACAGGAAATCGAGCTCAAAACAGCCGGCAAATAATCAAAGCACACCCGACACGGCTCATGCGAACATCGGCATAAGCAGCTTCCGCCTTGGTTATGCCGATGTTGCGGTTGTGACTTCTTCCGGGTTGAAGATGGTGGTGGCCTGGAGGAAGAAAGCCCTGCGGCCGGGGGCGGGTTTTTTCGCTCCTGAGCCTTTTTGCGGATTCAGCCGATGCCTTCGCCGAAATTTACAAACTCGGGCTGTCGCCCTCAAACAGTTTGAAATTTTCCGGCTCCGGCATCGGCTGAATTTTTCCGCAAAAAAGATCAATGTCGCTTCAAAAACCGCCCCCGCCCTTCGGGCTTCCTTGGGGGCCCTTGTGCAAATTCGATAACTCCGTAAAACACATTGGAAGCATTCTTCCGGGCTCACCAACTCTTATCGGCATTCAAATTCAAAGAACCTTCCGGGAAAAAACAGTTGCTGGCACATATTCCCAGTGTGCTGGTCATGAGCCGGGGCGGGGGTGGTTTGTTTGGCTGCATTGGCGCGGTTTCGGCAAAAGATTGGGCCGGGGCTTTGGCGCCCGGAATTTTAAACTGTTTGAGGGCGATCCGCCCGAGTTTTTAAAATTCCAGCCAAAGTCCCGGCCCAATCGCCGAAACCGAGCCGCAGACAAACAAATCGCACCCGACCCGGCTCATGCGAAAACCCGCAAAAGCTGATTATATAGACGCTGTGGTCACGTTCCCTGCGGTGAAAGTGAGGGCTTGGAGGAAGAAAGCCCCTTTCCAGGCATAAATCAGATCTTGCCCCGCTCCTTGGCAATGCGCATATAGGTTTCCATGCCGGATTCCGGGGGCAGGTAGAGATTGTCCTCGGATTTTTTCTTTAAGGCCATGGCATCCGTGGGGCAGGTGGTCACGCACAGACCGCAGCCGATGCAGCGGTTTTCCACCACATGCGCTTTTTCATCAACCATGGAAATGGCATCCATCTGGCAGCGTTCCACGCAGGTCTCGCACCCCACGCAGACCTCTTCATCAACTTCGGCAAAATAGTTGCTCTTGACCGCTTCTGCCGGGCTGTCCTGAAGTTTTAAAGACCGGAGCATGCCGCAGCAGCAGCCGCAGCAGGAGCACATGCCGCCCACACTCTGGGAGTTGAAGGGCTGCATCACCAGGCCGGCCTCATCATTTTTGGCAATGATCTGCCTGGCTTCATCCTTTTCAATGTAGCGGCCCATGCCGTTGTCCACGTAATAGGCCGCGTGGGAACCGAACAGAAAACAGGTTTCCAGGGGCTTGTCGCACGCCTGGTCGATTTGGGCCGCAGAGGTCCGGCAGATGCACGGGGCCACGGCAATGGTCTTCTGATTGTCGATGATTGTCATGGCGTCTTCATACGCGGCAATGGGCCATTCGGACACGATTTCCCGGTTGATGGGGATGGTGCGCATCACCGGGGTGGACCATTGCTGAAATGTCTTGCCCAGGGCCTGCTGATAATAGGATTCAAGCTCCTCTGCGAGCTTTCGGTCCACACGGTTTAACTGAAACTCATAAATGCCCACCACAAAGGGCACAGCCCCGTACCTGACCCGCTTGCCCTTTTTCTGGCGAAACAGCAGACCCCGGGATGCCATGTCTTCCAGGTGGGACGCGGTCTGGTCCTCGGGCAGTTCCAGGCGCTTGGCCACCGTTTGCGGGTCTTCGAGCATGGGGGTGAGCATCAGAAACATCCGCGCGTCTTCCTCGGTGAAAAGCTGCTTTAAAATGCTGATTTCCACGCCGTTTTGCGTGGCCGGAAAACCTGTTCCCAGGTCGTCGAGCCGCTGGCGCAATTGTTCGTATACCTCACTCATGGGGCCTCCTTGGCGAATCCGCGTTATGTCTCTTTTGCAGTTGACAGGTTTGGTTGCAATGAAACCGATTTTGAAGGATAACCTTATTTTTGTTGGGAATGGTTGTCAACGAAAATAAAACGACCGTTCGTTATTTTTGAACAAAAGCTTTCCAGTCCCAGACCACGGCGTTGGCATCCGTGTTCATCCCGGGCCAGGGCCAGTCTGCGGGCAGAGAGGCGGTAAAGCTGAGGCGGTGCTGTCCTGTTGGATGATCAAAGGACAGTTTATGGGCAAACAGGGCCAGTTGTTTTTGCGGCAGTGGGTTTGGAGCCCCGTAGCGCAGATCCCCCATGACCGGAAAACCCAGGTGGGCCAACTGGGCCCGGATCTGGTGGTGACGGCCCGTGTCCAGATCGATTTCCAAAAACGTCTTGTTTTCAGCAATACCCAGCACCCGGTAGGAAAGCCGGGCCTCCTGGCTCTTTGCAGTGGGGGCGGAAACAATGCGGCTGGTGGGGCCTTTGCGCTCCATATTATTGGCCAGGTCCCCGCCCCTGCCGGGAACCACCCCGTGAACCACGGCCAGGTATTGCTTTTCCACCCGGCCCGTGCGAAACTGCCGGCTCAGTCGGGAGGCGGCCTTGGATGTGCGGGCAAACACCACCACCCCGGCAACCGGCCGGTCCAGGCGGTGGACCAGGGCCAGAAACACGTTTCCGGGTTTTTCATACCGGATCTTGATATATTGCCGGGCCAGTTCCAGCAGGCAGACATCGCCTGTGCAATCGCCTTGTATCAGCAGCCCGGATGGTTTATATACCACCAGCAGGTGATTGTCTTCGTAAAACACCGGCCATTTGGCCGTGTTGATAAAACCGGGATCAATGTTCATGATTCAGGATTCAAGGTTGATGAGCCTGTAAAAAGTCTTTCTTACAAGCAGTGTTAAGTTTTAAGTGATTAAGTGTTAAGTAAAATCAATAATTTATTTTTATATTGCTTATCGATTATATCAGTTTCAGGACTCCTAAGGAAATTTCTTTTTTACGTTATACCGAAATTGTACTGCTTAACCCTGACGGCGGCGCGGAAAAGCGGGTTTCCGAGCGGAAATTGTGGCTCCAGGAGGCTCCTGAAGCGAGGAAACTTGCTTTTGCGCGCCGCCGATCAGCCAAGGCGCTTATGGATTTTCCTCTCTGCAAAAATACCGCGGCAGCGAGATAAACAGATTTTACGGTATCATCGAGGTTGATGGGAAATGGCTCAAAAAAAACCGCAAAGCAAACCCCCGGGTCCCAAAGACATGGACCGGATTCTGCAAAGCTGCGGCATCGCGCTTGCCCGGGACCGGATCGATCTGTTATGGCAATACCACAACCGGCTGCGCCAGGCCAACCCGGAATTGAATCTCACCCGGATTCACCGGTTTGAAAACATGGTGGTCAAGCTTTATGCCGACTCGATTCTGCCCGGTGAGCTCACGCCCCTTCCCTCCCCCCTGCTGGACCTTGGCACCGGCCCGGGCATGCCGGGAATCCCGCTGAAAATCGCTTTTCCGGATACAGAGATCGTGCTGGCCGAAACCCGGCAGAACCGGGTGGCGTTTCTGGAGCAGACCATTGCCGGTCTCGGTCTTTCCGGCATCCGGGTATACGGACATTCCGTAACCCCGTCATTTGAGCAGATGTTTTCCGGCGTGATCACCCGGGCGGTGGAACACATGGAAAAAACCCTGCACCGGGTTCAGGGCTGCCTGGAGACCGGCGGCCTTGTGATTTTCATGAAGGGGCCGGGGTGCGCAGATGAAATCGCGGCCGCAAAGCAGGCCTTTTCCCGCAGTTTTGAGCTGCGGCAGGACACGGCCTACAGCATCGGCGACACTCCGAATCAAAGACGTCTGGTGATATTTGAGCGCACAGATGCGCCCCCGGCCCGCCGCAGGCAGCAGGCTGCACAAAAACACCGGGTCCGGAACATGGAAAGCGAACAAAACACCACATACAAGGATCTGAAAAAACTGCTAACCGCAAAGGGCATGAAAAAGCAAAACCAGGCCCTGGTATCCGGGACAAAGCAGATCACAGACATTATTGCCCAATGCTGCGACAAATGCCTGGCCTGGATTTCATGGTCTGAAAACCAGCCGCCCCCGGAAAATCTGCCCGGCCGGGCCGCCTGGTACCGGCTGGCCCCGGAACTGTTTGACACCATAGACATCCTTGGCACCCGGTCGCCCCTGCTGCTGGTGGAAATCCCTTCCATCCCTTCGTGGCAGCCCGGCGCCGGTCTGCCTCCGGGATGTACGGTTCTGGTGCCCTTCCAGGACCCGGAAAACGTGGGCGCGGTAATCCGGTCGGCGGTGGCTTTTGGCGCGGAAAACATCGTCCTTCTGGCAGAAGCCGCCCATCCTTTCCATCCCCGGGCCATCCGGGCCTCCGGGGGTGCGGTGATGCATGCCAATCTCATGCAGGGCCCGTCCATCGGCGATTTGCCAACGGATCTGCCTGTGGTGGCCCTTTCCATGAAGGGCACGCCCATCTCCAAATTTGCGTTTCCCCCATCCTTTGCCCTGCTGCCGGGCATGGAAGGCCCGGGCCTGCCCAAGGGGCTGGAGAAAAACGCGGTCTCCATTCCCATGAGTGAAAAGGTGGAATCGCTCAATGCCGCGGCCGCAGCAGCCATTGCCCTTTACGCCTGGTCGCAGGAAAGGCGGGTATAAATGTTTCCGCCAGCCACACGAAAACAGATGCAGGACATGGGCTGGGACAGCCTGGATGTGATCCTGGTCACCGGGGACGCCTATGTGGATGTGCCGCACATGGGCGCTGCTGTTATTGCCAACGTGCTCATGGACGCGGGTTTCCGCACCGGAGTGATCGCCCAGCCGGACATAAACGATGGTGCTGATATTGCCCGCCTGGGAGAACCGGAACTGTTCTGGGGCGTGACCGGCGGGTGCATGGACTCCATGGTGGCCAATTACACGGCTTCGGGCAAAAAACGCAAAAGCGACGATCTCACCGCTGGCGGACAAAACACCCGTCGGCCGGACCGGGCGGTGATCGCCTACACCAACCTGATCCGCAGGCATTTCAAAAACACCCGGCCCATTGTGCTCGGCGGCATGGAAGCCAGCCTGCGCCGGATTTCCCACTATGATTTTAAAACCAACAAGGTGCGCAGAAGCATCCTGTTTGATGCCAAGGCCGATGTGCTGGTCTACGGCATGGGGGAAAAAACCGTGCTGGAGCTTGCCCGCCGCTTCCAAAACCAACAGGACTTCACGGATCTGCGGGGTATCTGCTATGCCGCAGCCCAAAAACCCGAAGGATTTCTCGAACTGCCCGCCCATGCCAAAGCCGCCGCAGACAAGGACGCCTTTGTGGAAATGTTTTCCGGATTTTACAAAAATACCGATCCTGTCAGGGCCCGCGGTCTCTGCCAGCTCCAGGACACCCGCTACCTTGTGTGCAACCCCCCGCAGCTACCTTTGAGTCAGCAGGAGATAGACCGCATCCATGAACTCGGCTACAGACGCCGGGCCCATCCCGTGCACGCGAACCAGGGCAACGTGCGGGCCCTTGACACCATTGCGTTTTCCATTATCTCGCATAGGGGTTGCTACGGGGAATGCCACTTCTGCGCCATTACCGCGCTTCAGGGAAAAACCGTGATCAGCCGCAGCCATCAATCCATCCTCAGGGAAGCCGAAAGCCTGGCCCGGCATCCGGATTTTAAAGGCGTGATTTCAGACGTGGGCGGGCCCACTGCAAACATGTATGCAATCGAGTGCAGGAAAAAGGCAACCCATGGGGCCTGCATCCGGAAAAGATGTCTGGGCGACCGGGTCTGCCCGGAGATGGCCGTGGACCACGGCCCCCAGATCCGGCTGTTAAAGGATCTGCGCAAAATTGCCGGGATCAAACACGTGTTTATCGGCTCGGGCATCCGCCATGACCTGATCCTTGCTGACTTGAAAAACGGGCAGGCCTACCTGGAGCAAATCATCGCCCATCATGTTTCCGGCCAGCTCAAAATCGCCCCTGAACACAGCGAAAGTCATCTGCTCACACTAATGGGAAAGCCTGATATTGACCTCACCCGGCAGTTTATCCGCCGCTTTCGCAAAACCGCCCAACGCCTGGGCAAAAAATATTATCTCACCGGTTATTTCCTGGCCGCCTACCCGGGATGCACGCAAAAAGACATGGAAGCGGTAAAGGACTTCTGCACCCGGGCAATGGGCTTTGCCCCGGAACAGGTCCAGATCTTCACCCCGGTTCCGGCCACCGTGGCCACGCTCATGTACTGGACAAAAAAAACATGGCCCGGCAAAAATCCCCTTTTCGTGGAAACCGACCCCCGCCGCAAACAGGCCCAGAAACAAATCCTCACCCCGGCAGCCCGGACCGCAAAACCCAAAAAACCGCAATAAAAGACCCTTGCCAACTCCCTTCTTGACAAACCCGATGGTTTGGGTAAAACTTGGCTGAAAGCATGTAAGTAAGTTTTACTTTATTTTTGTCATTCACCTCTAAAACCGGGCAGACATGGACATACAGGAACCTCCCCGGCAGGTGCCGCCAGGGCAGATCAAGATTGAAAACGCCCTTCGCACTCTGCTGGAGCAAAAGGATTTCAACTCCATTACCACCGCGGAAATCGCCCGCACCTCGGGGGTCAACGAGGCGCTGATCTATCGCTATTTCAAAGACAAACGGGGCCTTCTCCACCAGGTGCTGGCAAATGACCTCAAACGGTTTGTCCACCAGATCCGGGTGGAAATCGACCGGCGGAGCGGAGCGCTGGAAAAACTGCGCCTGATGATCCGGCTGCATTTCTATTATTATGCGGAAAACCGGATATTTGCCAAAATCCTGCTTTTGGAGGTCAGAAATTACCCGGCCTATTATGAAAGCGAAACCTACAAAATCGTCCAGGATTACAGCAAAATGATCCTGAAAATCATCCAGACCGGGGTCAGAAACGGCGAGATCAAACAGCATATCGACCCTCATCCCATCCGCCAGGCCATTTTGGGCGGAATCGAGCACATGTGCCTGCCGGGCGTGATTTTCGGCGGCCATATTCCCGCAGATCAGTATGCAGACGATTTGTTTGAAATCATTGCCAAAGGCATCGCAAACAAGTCTGCAACCACATAAATTCATCACAAGGAGGCATGAAAATGGAGATTTCCGGAAACGCATTTATTGTCACAGGCGGAGCCTCCGGGCTGGGCGCGGCAACGGTCCGGGCGCTGGCGGCAAAAGGCGGCAGGGCCGCCATCTTTGATCTGGCCGATGACACCGGCGCATCACTGGCCGAAGAACTCGGGGATGCGGCCATCTACTGCCGCACGGATGTGGCCGATGAAGCCTCGGCACAAGACGCTGTTGCCAAAACAATTGCAGCCTTCGGCGCCGTCCACGGGGTGATCAATTGTGCAGGCATCGGCATTCCGGCAAAGGTGGTGGGAAAAAACGGGCCCATGCCCTTAGACAAGTTCACCAAAACCATCCAGGTCAACCTGGTGGGCACGTTTAACGTCACCCGGCTGGCTGCGGCCAAAATGGCGGAAAATACGCCCAACAGTGAAGGCGAGCGCGGCGTGGTGATCAACACCGCATCTGTGGCCGCATATGAAGGCCAGGTGGGCCAGGCCGCCTACTCGGCATCCAAGGCCGGCATCGTGGGCATGACCCTGCCCATGGCCAGGGAGTTTGCCGATCACGGCATCCGGGTGGTCACCATTGCCCCGGGCCTGTTTGAAACCCCCATGTTTGACGCCCTGCCGGAAAAGGCACGGGAGTCGCTGGAAAAGCAGCTGCCGTTTCCGTCGCGATTCGGCCGGCCGGCTGAATTTGCCCTGATGGTGGAATCCATTTTGGCCAATCCCGTGTTAAACGGCGAAACCATCCGCCTGGATTCGGCCATGCGCATGCAGGCCCGGTAGCTGTCGTTTTTTTACCATCACCGGAGGTTTTTCCATGAGAAAAGTCGCTGTTGTGGGCACCGGGCACACGGATTTTGCCGCGGAATCGCCCAAAACCGAAATTGAAATGTTCTGCGAGGCCGCCACAGAGGCCATGGCCGAGTGCGAAACCGGCCCGGAAAAAATCCAGGCCCTGTACTGCGGAAACGTGTTCGGCGATTTTGCCGAGGGCCAGGGCATGATCCAGTCCTATATCGCAAATGAACTGGGCATGCACAACATCCCGGCCACCCGGTTTGAAGGGGCCTGCGCCTCGGCCACCCTGGCCATCCGGGATGCGTTCATGTGGGTGGCCTCGGGTTTTTACGACATCGTGCTGGTGGGCGGCACGGAAAAAGCCACGGCCATGGGCACGCCTCTTGCCACCCGGACGTTTGCCATGGGAACGGACGCCAAGTACGAATTTGCCGCAGGCCTTACATTTCCGGGTTTTTTCGCCCTGCTGGCCCACTTGTACGCCCATACTTACGGGGTTTCCATGGAGCGGCTGCGCGAGCAGATGTCGCTGGTTTCGGTCCAATCCCATTTTTACGGCACCAAAAACCCCCATGCCCAGTTCAAACACAAGGAAATCACAGTGGATCAGGTATCCAACGGTTTCATGGTGGCCTCGCCGTTGCGCCTGCTCGACTGCTGCCCGTTTTCCGACGGGGCCGCGGCCCTGGTGCTGGCCTCGGAAGATGTCGCCAAAAAACTGACCGCCAAACCCGTTTTCATCACTGGCTCAGGCCAGGCCTCATCGCCCCGGTTAAGCGCCCAGGCCCCTTATCTGCCCCGGCTCCGGGCCCGGGAGATTTCGGCAAGACAGGCCTATGACATGGCCGGCATAGGCCCGGCAGATATAGACATATGCGAGCTGCACGACTGCTTCAGCATTGCCTCGATCATTGCCGCAGAAAACCTGGGTTTTGCAGAAAACGGCACTGCCGGACAGCTCTGGGAAAAGGGCGAAACAAAAATCAACGGTAAAATCCCCGTCAACATTTCCGGCGGCCTCAAGGCCAAGGGCCATCCCATCGGCGCCACGGGCGCATCCCAGGCCTGCGAGATCGTTCGCCAGCTGCGGGGGGATCTGGCCGATTCGGGCCGGCAGGTGGACGGGGCCAAAACCGGGCTGGTCGACACCCTGGGCGGAGACGGCACCATTGCCAATCTGGTGCTCCAGACGGGCTGGTAAAAAAAGACGATACCAAGGAGAAAGCCATGGAATACAAGCTTCCCTTCAGGCAATATCACAAGGCACTGATGAAAAACAAGCTCATGGGGCTTTCCTGCCCCAGGTGCGGGGCCGTGACCTGCCCGCCCCAGATGAGCTGCCGCAGCTGCACCGCCTATGACCTGGAAATCACGGAGCTCTCGGGCAGGGGCAAAATCACCACATTTACCGTCATTACCGTGGCCCCGGAGGGCCGGGAAAGTGAAGCACCCTATATTGTGGTGCTGGTGGAACTCGAAGAAGGCCCCTGGATCATGGGCAACCTCTATGACATGGACCCGTCCCGGGCGGATCTGAGCCTCATCGGCAGGCAGGTGGAACTGGGCTGCCGGGTCTATCCCGGAGACCGCTACTCCGACGGGCCCATGGCAAGGCCGGCGTTTCGGTTTGCTGACCATTAAAAAAAGCCAGGGCTAAAGTCCAATAATTGTATTGCGCTGCACTCCCTGAACTCTCACGTGCAAAAAAGCCCTTTGTATTTTTCGCAATCTGTCCGCATTTCCCTGGATTTTCGGCCTTTCCCTTTTGGAACAGCGCATCAAGGAAGTCCAAGGGCGGGGTCGGTTTTTGAAGCGACATTGAGCGTTTACGGAAAAATTCAGCAAAGGCCGAAGCTAAAAAATTTCAAACTGTTTGAGGCCGACAGGCCGAGTTTTTGAAATTTTGAGCGAAGGCATTTGCTGAATCCGTAAACGGTCAGGAGTGAAAAAACCGACCCCGACCGCAGGACTTCCTTCCTGAAACGTTCTCGTTTGAGATGCGTAACATCCTTTTTACCCGCCAAATGCCGGCTCGGGAATATCCACCACGGCGCGGCAGTTTCGCTGCAGGGACTTGATCCGGCCGGCGGTCACGGGCAGGATGGATTCAATATAATAGGCGGCCGACTGGATCTGGCCTTCATAAAAGGCCGCATTTTTGTTCTTTTTGATCTTTTCGGCTCGCGCGTCCCCTTCGGCCCCGCCGGTGATCTCCTCAAGCCTGGGGGCGGCCACAACAGCCCGCCACAACAGCATCCATGCCATAATGGTGTCTCCCACAACATCGAGAAACGGCATGGCCTGGCCGAATGCCACCTTGAAGTCCGATGATGTGCCGGTCTTGCCCATGTGCATGGCTGCATTGCCCAGGTCATTGACCGCGGCCTCCATGTCCTTTGCCAGGCCTTCCAGGGCCGGGATATCCCTGGCTGCGGCCGTGGTTTTCTGCATCTCCCCCAGCAGGCTCATAAACACAGCGCCCTTTTTCATGCCCAGCTTGCGGCCCAAAAGATCCATGGCCTGGATGCCGTTTGTGCCCTCATAGATGGAGTTGATCTTGGAATCCCGCAGCAGCCGCTCAATGGGATAATCCTCGGTATAGCCGTAACCGCCGTAGCACTGCATGGCCTGGACCGTGGCCTCAAAGCCCCGGTCCGTGCAATAGGACTTGATCACCGGGGTCAGAAGATCCACCAGGTCCTGGCATGCCTGCTTTTCCTCCTCGTTTTGAGCGCACTCGATTTTGTCAAAAAGATGGGCCACGTAATAGACAAAACTGCGCATGCCCTCTGTGTGGGTTTTCATCCACATGAGCATGCGCCGCACATCCGGATGCCGGATAATGGGCACCTGGGGGGCTTCCTTGTTCTGCAGCTGCTCCATATCCCGGCCCTGCAGCCGCTGACGGGAATAGTCCAGGGCGTAGAGATAGGCGCAGGAGGCATTAAACAGCCCCAGGGCGCCCACGCCCAGACGCGCTTCGTTCATCATGTGAAACATCACCTGCATACCGCGGTTTTCCTCGCCCAAAAGCAAGCCCCGGCAGCTGTCCTTGCTGCCGAACGACAGCTGGCAGGTGGGGCTGGCATGCAGACCCAGCTTTTTTTCAATGCCAGTGCACACCACATCGTTTGGCCCGCCCATGGAGCCGTCCTCGTTGATCCAGATCTTGGGGACAATAAACAGGGATATGCCCTTGGTGCCCGCCGGTGCGCCCTCAATGCGGGCGAGCACCGGATGGATGATATTTTCGGTCAGATCATGCTCACCGTTGGTGATAAAAATCTTATTGCCGGAAATCGAATAAGTGCCGTCGTCATTTTTCCTGGCCGTGGTCGACAGATTGCCCACGTCAGAGCCGGCCTCGGGCTCGGTTAACACCATGGTGCCGGCCCATTTTCCCGAGTACATGTTATAGAGAAACATTTCCTTCTGCTTGTCCGTGCCAAACACCTCGATCATCTTGGCCGCCCCGTGGGTGGCAAAGCCGAACGCGCCAAAGGAGAAATCCGCGCCAACGATGTATTCCGCCGCTGCCTGGGCGATTAAATGCGGCAGGCCCTGGCCGCCGATTTCCGGATCCTCGCTCAACGCAATCCACTCGCCGTCGCACAAAAGCTTGTAGGGCCGGTGAAAGCATTCCGGCACCCTCACCTGGTTGTTTTCAAAGGTCAGGCCCACCCGGTCGCCTTCCTCATTTACCGGCAAAAGCTCCTTGATGGCGAAATTGCGGGCTTCCTTGACCACCATGTCAAACATCTTTTTGTTCATGTCCTGATAGCGGGCGTTTTTTGTCAAAGACGCCGCATCAAACTGTTCATACAGGACAAAATCCACGTCCCTTTTGTCTGCAATCTGCTGTGCCATTTTTTTGAATCCTTTCCTGTGATGATCTGCAAAGATGTTCAGAATAATGAAAAGCGATAAAAAAATCATTTTAACGATGTTTTTTATCAAAAGTCAACGTAAACGTGAAGTTTGGGAATGTTTTGGAAAAAAGAAAAAATAAATACAGAAAACAGTTGCTTTATTATTTGACTTTTGCCCAAACGGGTCTATAGTCATTTTAATCTTATAATGACTTGAGATCATTACCCGGTCGGTTTCTTTCCAACAGCACAGCTATTTCGATAGTGGCCATCCGAAGGAGACCAAGAGAACTTTCACAAAAGGAGGATGACACTATGGCAAATGGCACAGTCAAATGGTTCAGCGACAAAAAAGGCTTTGGTTTTATCGAAACCGAGGATGGAACAGATGTTTTTGTTCACCATTCCGGGATCAATGCAACCGGTTTCAAATCGCTAAACGAAGGCGACAAGGTTACTTTCACGGTTCAGCAGGGGCAGAAAGGCCCGGCAGCCGTTGACGTGACCGTGGTATAATTTATACCCGCGCCATCAGGCAATTCAAAAAGCGTCCGGGATCTTTCCCGGGCGCTTCTTTTATGCGCGCAATTTTTTACCGGACAAACTGCAGGCAACTGCATGGCAGGTGTTTGCGGCCGAGACTTGACAACAATGTTTGGGCAGGAGTATTTTGACAGCATTTGACTTTTGAAATCTTTATCATACAGGAGCCTGACCATGAAAACAGCTACCAGATCCACAGCTTGCAGCCTCATTTGCTGTCTCACAGCAGCCGTCATGTTTTTCCTGGTTTCCTCGCCGGCCATGGCCCAAAGCCCGGATGAAGGGGGGCTTTTCCCGAAAGAGGAGATTTTCAAGCCGATCCTGGCCGATCCCAAGGAACCCCGGTTTTTCGGCTCTGTCCGACACATTGACAATGAAATGATAAAAGACTTTACTGGCGGGGCCGTGGGGCTTGGCGAGACCTTTGGCATCTACCGCAAAAATCTGGGACCCGAACGTGCCTGGCAAATCAGTATGAGCGGCGGGGTGTTTTCCCATTTTGACATGGACACCTCCACCTATGAGCTGCTCAACTCGGATTACAGCATCGGCCTGCTGTGGACATACCGGGACCGGGACGCTTCCCTGCGCCTGCGGGTCTATCACCAGAGCTCTCACCTGGGCGATGATTACGTGTCAGACGATCCCGGCCTCCTGGACAAATATTCGGGATTTGATTACGAGGCCGCAGAACTGATCACCGCTTACGACTGGGAGCCATTGCGCGTATACGGCGGCATCCACTACCTGCTCCAGCGGGACCCGGGCCGCATGGACCGGTGGAGCTACCAGGCGGGTGTGGAATATGAAAGCCCCAGCCCGGTCCTTTTCCACGGGGTGCCCGTGGCCGGGGTGGATATCAAGGGCCTCCAGGAAAGAAGCTGGACTCCTGCCCTAAGCGTCAAGGCCGGGCTTAAATTCAAAACCGCAGACAGCAACCGCGACATCATGGTCCTGGCCGAATACTATGACGGATTTATCCCTTACGGGGCCTTTTACGACTATGACATGGACGCGTTCGGCCTCGGGGTCTACTTCGGGTTCTGATCCATGCGGCAGGCCCCCGCATAGGGTTTCAAAGCATTGCGCACCTTGCAGTCCGCAAGATCCCGCGGCGCCGGGGCCAGGTTTTTGTCGGCCACGGCCGGGGACAAATCGGGCATGTACTGTCGAATCAGCGGCTCGGGAATGGCCGTGCCCAGGTTGTTTTCCAGCCGCTGCACCGCCGCCTGCAGACGGTCCCGGCCCCAGTAATAGCGCACCCGGTCCAGGTAACTGAAACGCACCTGCCAGTCCGGCACCGGCCCTGAACCGGGATGGTGTCCGGACCAGTGCGCGGGAAACTGCGCCATCTCGTTGCAAAGCACCTCCCGGAGACCGGACAGGACAACGTCTTTGCGGCTGCCGAGCCACTCCTGTTCAATGCAGGCCAGGGCAAACAAAACCTCGCGCAGGGAAAAGGTCAAAGCCGGCCCCACCTTGAGCAGGCAGAAATGATCGCGCACCATCTGCGCAAGCGCATCCGGATGCTGAAAATCCGTGGCATGGATTTCATAGGTCATGGCATTGGGCAGCCGGTCATGGAAGGCGGACAGGGCCGCAGCCGGCCCCCGCTGGTACGGCGCCACCCAGAGACCGCCGAAATCCACACCCGGCTGGACCACCACGGCAATGACCCGCAGCCAGGCATCCTCAAGTCCCGGGCGTTCAAACTCCTTTTGGCAGCAGTCCAGGTACCGACCCAGTTCCCCGGGATCTGTCACCGGCACATCCCCGGGTTCGGCCAGGGAACCGCCCGGGGTGGGCACTTCCGCACCGACCACGTACACCGGCCAGGAAGTGCCGGCCGGCAGCTTTTTTGCCGCGGCTTCGGCTGCCCGGCACAGGCGCGCGGCGCGGGCCGCGGAAACTTCCGGCGCCAGGGGGCCGTCCGGATCATCGCCCAGGGCCATGCTGGCATCCAGATGGATCTTGGCATAACCCGCGGACACGCAATGGGCCACCAGGGTTTCGGCCTTGTCCATGGCGCTGTCCGCAGTCTCGTTTTTCCACACATGCGGGCCCAAATGATCGCCGCCGATAATCAGCCGCCCTTTGTCAAAACCCATTTGGTCTGCCATGGCACTGATGTATCGGGTAAAATCCGCCGGTGCCATGCCGGCATAGCCGCCAAACTGGTTGACCTGGTTGCAGGTGGCCTCGATGAGCAGATCGCTGTTGTCTGCCGCAGCCCTGGCAAACGCAGCCAAAAGAACCCGCGGATGAGACGAGCACACCGAGTAGATGCCTTCCGCCCTGCCCCTTCTCTGATGCGGCCCCATGGTTGTGAGTCGGTTCTGCATCATCATTAAAACACCGGCTGCGGCATGTCATTTGGATAGGTCACGGTAAAGGAAATGGAAATCTCCCGGCTCCGGCCGGGTTCCAGCTCGATTTCCCACTGCATGACCCCTGACTTATCGGCAAAGTCCTTTTGGTCGGGCTGCGGTGAAAAGGAAACGTCTTTTACCTCTATTCTGTCGGTTTTGGAAACCGGTACGCTGTCCCGCACATGGATTGTAACCGGTCTTTGCTTTCGGTTTTCCGCAACAATCCGATATTCCAGTTCCCGCACCACCGTGTCCCGCTCGATTTTTCCGAAAAACCGGGTCTCCTTGCGATGATCCCGAAGCTTTTCCCGCCGGACCGCCACGGATCGGTCCGCTCCCATGCCCAGCACAAAAGGACGGCCTGCGGGCTGCTGTTCCAGAAACATGCGACCGGCATACCGGCCCTCGAAAAACACCTGCACCGGCCCGGCCAGCAGTTCACGATCCGCCTCTGCCCGGCATACAAGAAAGGCCTCCGGCGCCCGGCGGGGAACGGCGAGGTGATAAAACCGGCTTTCAAGGCTGCGGGTAAAAAGGGGCAGCAGGTTTTCATCCTCCCCGGAGGCCACGGAAACCGGCACAGGCAGATCATATTCAAAGGACAGGGCGGTTTCATGCTTTTCCGCCTCGGCCATGGGTGCGGGTGCTTTGGCATGCGCGCCCATGGTCATCTCTTGCATGCGGGCGCCTGCGTCCCGGTCGGCTTTGCGCGCAACCGGTCGGGGAACATCAAGAAACCAGGGCGAAAGTTCAGGCAGCCGCCCGCCCTGGACCGGTTGAGCAGTGGAGACCGAAAGATTGACATCCTCCCAGTTCTCGCCTGTTTTCTGGCTGACCTGAGCCATCATGGAAAGATCCAGACCCTGGGCTGCATCAGCGGCCATAGCCCGGTAAACGGGCGACCAGCCGGCATTTTTCACCACGTACCTGGCGGCAATGTCAACAGTCTGGGCGGTTTTTGAATCAAACAGGATTTCAATGGCCGAGGCGGTTTTGTCGGCCCGGTCCCGGAGCATATCCAGTTCCCGGTTCACCTGACGGATCTGTTTTTCAAGCTTGTCCAGGCTGTC
This sequence comes from Desulfosalsimonas sp., assembly GCF_055149105.1. NCBI lineage: Bacteria > Pseudomonadati > Thermodesulfobacteriota > Desulfobacteria > Desulfobacterales > Desulfosalsimonadaceae > Desulfosalsimonas > Desulfosalsimonas sp. Next base: position 56,837 of record NZ_JBSRLA010000009.1, read on the forward strand.
CTGGGCCTTTCGAAGCCCGGAAAAAACATTGGTGTACTGATTTTCCAGAAAATTTCGGGTGGCGTCCAGATCTTCCAGGGAGGGCATCTGCGTCTGAATTTCCCGGGGTACCTGGGTTGCGGAAAACTCCGCCACTGAATCCAGAAACGCCTCCTGGCGCTTGAGCGTGTTTTTTTCATCACTGACTTCCTGCTGCTTTGCCTTTAGCGCATCGCGACGGGCTTCCAGTTCCCGGATCTTTTTCCTGGGTGAGTCGGCAACCGGCATCCGTGCTACCTGAACGCCCAGAATTTGCCCGTCTCCATGGACTTCGGCCGTCACAGAATCCGGATCCATGGAAAAGGCATCCACGCCCACCAGCAAACGATGGGTGCCGGCATCCACAGGGGTTTGCCCCTGGCGGGTGACCCGGGCCTGATCAAAATAAACCGTGGTGCTGGTGATTTTGGTGGAAACCGTCTGCTGCGCGCCAAACGCAGCACCGGCAATGAGCACGAAACCGGTGATCATCACGGCCGCCCGGATTGTTTTCATATTCCCTCCCGTCGGATTTCAACCTTGTTTTGCAAATATTGTTTCACCTGCCCCAAAGGCACCTGTTTGCGGTGGAAAATGCCGGCTGCAAGGGCGGCTTCCACGCTTGTGCGGGTAAAGACCTCAAGGAAATGTTCGGGGCTGCCGGCACCAGAGGAGGCGATAACGGGTATGGAAACCGCATCACAGACAGCACTGATCAGTTCCAGATCAAAACCCGCACCCGTGCCGTCCCGGTCAATGGAATTGAGCAGGATCTCGCCGGCGCCCAGCTCCCGGCAGGCCCGGGCAAGGGTGACGGCATCCACGGGCCGGCCCTCCCGGCCCCCGCGCACGGTGCACTGAAACCAGCAGAAACGTTCACCCTCGGGCCCGCGCTCCGCGGTTTCAATGACCACCTTATCCGGGGCGTCTGCCGGGTCATGGACATAGACCCGCCTGGGATCCACCGAGATCACCACGGCCTGGCTGCCGTAGACCTCGGAAATCTGTTCGATGGCGCTTTCTCCGGTCTTTTTTCCGGTTTTGAGATAATCTTCCGCGATATAAACCGCATCGCTTCCAATGGAAATCTTGTCCGCGCCGGATCTGAAATATTGCGCAGCCACCTCCAGAGAAGACCAGTTGCGGCCGTCTGCATCCGTATAGCTTCGGATCCCGCCGCCAATGGTCAGGGGCACAAAAACGTGCTCAGATGTGCGGCGCAAAACATCGAGCATGGGCATGTCCTGCATGGGAAAATCCCGGAATCCCGTGATGTTTAAAAACGTGATTTCATCGGCGCCCTGGGCGTAATAATCCCGGGCCATGTCCACCGGGTCGCCAAGATCCCGGACCTGCCCGTTTTCGCGCACATCATAATGATCGCCCTTGGTGACCACCAGCTGCCCGGCGTCATCTGCGCGCACATCCAGGCAGGCCACGATCCTTTTGGCCAGATGCGTCCGAACCGGGTCCCGGAGCTCTATTGCGGCTTCCGGACCGGGTTCAAGGAAATTGCGCAGCACGGCAAGCCCGGCTGCCCCGCTTTTTTCCGGGTGAAACTGGGTGGCGGCGATGTTGCCCGCAGCCACACTGCTGACAAACGACTGGCCGTAGTCTGTCCGGGTCAGCACAACATCCGGGTTCTGCGGCACCACGTGATAGGAATGAACAAAATAGAATTTCTCGTCCTCGGCCAGGCCGGCAAAGAGGCGGGTCGGCTTTTTCACGCAAATGCCGTTCCAGCCGATGTGGGGCACGGACAACTCGGTTTCAAACCGCCGGACCTCGCCGGTGAAAAATCCGAGCCCCGCAATTCCGGGGGCTTCATGGCTTTTTTCAAAAAGGGCGTGCAGCCCCAGGCAGATGCCCAAAAAGGGCTTGTCCGCGCGCAAAAAGGTCAGCAGGGGCTCCACAAACCCTTTGTCACCCAGCACCTGCATCATTTTGCCAAAATTGCCCACCCCGGGAAAAACCAGTTTTTCCGCCCGGGCGATATCATCACCGGATGCGGCCATGTGCACGGTGTGGCCGGATTTTTCAATGGCATTGACCACGCTGCGAACATTTCCGGCGCCATAATCAAGCAGTGTTATCATTTTATCCCTTTTTCGTCCCTGATTCCGGTTACCCCTGAGATTCAATCCTGACGGGCTTCAGGTTACCCGACTTGTGCGCCAAAATCAAGCCGGTTGCTTTTGCCTGCAATGTTGCTTGCATTATTAATGGTCTTGAACGATATTTTTTGATAGTATATATGGATATCTGATAAATCGTTATAAAAACAAGCCAGTTATCCTTTTTACCGGATTTTTGCGGGGGAAACACCATGGATATTGCTCTACAGGAAAACATTGCCACTCTGGAAACCTTGCGCAAGGAGGCCCTGCAGTGCGGGGGCGAAAAGCGCATTGAGGTTCAGCATCTCAAGGGCAAGCTCACCGCCCGGGAGCGCATTGAGCTGCTGCTTGACGAAGGCTCCTTTGAAGAATTTGACATGCTCAAAACCGGACGGGGAAGCGCCATCGGCGATGAACGCACCTATCCGGGCGACGGGGTGGTGGCCGGCCACGGAACGGTGGAGGGCCGGGAAGTGTGCGTGTTCAGTCAGGACTTCACCGTCATCGGCGGCTCCCTGGGTGAAGCCCACTCCCAGAAAATCTGCAAGGTCATGGATCTTGCCGTGCGCGTGGGATGCCCCATTGTGGGTCTAAACGACTCGGGCGGCGCCCGGATTCAGGAAGGCGTGGACGCGCTGGCCGCATACGGCGAAATTTTTTACCGAAACGTTAAGGCCAGCGGTGTGGTCCCGCAGATTTCCTGCATCATGGGCCCCTGCGCAGGAGGCGCGGTCTACAGTCCGTCCATGACCGATTTCGTGTTCATGGTGCAGAATTCCTCCTACATGTTTGTCACCGGCCCCAACGTGGTCAAAACCGTCATTCACCAGGACATCACCTCCGAGGACCTGGGCGGGGCCGGGGTCCACGGCGCCAAATCCGGGGTTGCCCATTTCACCCAGCCCAATGACATTCTCTGTCTGCGTGAAGTCCGGCGCCTGATGAATTACCTGCCATCAAACAACAAACAGAAAGCTCCACTGGTGGATTTCAGCGATCCGCCCGAGCGCACGGACCCGGCACTGGATTATCTGGTGCCGCCCAATCCCGGGCAGACCTATGACATGAATGTCCTGATCTACAGTATCCTGGACGGGGCCGAGTTCATGGAGGTCCACCCGGATTTTGCCAAAAACATCATCTGCGGATTCGGCCGTCTGGGCGGCCAGGTGGTGGGCCTGGTGGCCAACCAGCCCGCGGTGCTCGCCGGCGTACTCGACAGCGACGCCTCCACCAAGGCGGCCCGGTTTGTGCGTTTCTGTGACGCCTTTAACATCCCCTTAATCAGCCTGGTGGACGTGCCCGGGTTCATGCCCGGCCCGGAACAGGAGCACGGCGGCATTATCCGGCACGGGGCCAAACTGCTTTATGCCTTTATCGAGGCCACGGTGCCCAGAATTTCAGTGATCGTTCGCAAGTCTTACGGCGGAGCCTACCTGGTGATGAACTCCAAGCACATCCACTGCGATGTCAACTACGCCTGGCCTTCGGCGGAAATCGCGGTCATGGGCCCCAAGGGCGCCTCAGAGGTCATCTATCGAAGGGAAATCCAGGCAGCAGATGATCCCGAGGCCGTGCTGAGCGAAAAAATGGCCGATTACCGCAGGCGGTTTGCCAATCCTTTTCTGGCGGCCCGCCGCGGATATATTGACGATGTGATTTTTCCCCGGGACACCCGCCATCAGCTGATCCGTACCCTGCAGTTTCTGGAAGGCAAAACAGTGGAAAAACCTGACCGAAAACATGGAAATATCCCCTTGTGAGGCCGCAGATGTTAAAAAAAATCCTGATTGCCAACCGCGGCGAAATCGCGGTTCGCATTTTAAGAACCTGCAAGAAGCTCGGCATTGCCACGGTAGCGGTTTACTCGGAGCCCGACATGCGCAGCCTGCATGCACTGGAAGCCGATGAGGCCGTGTTTCTCGGCGGCAGCACCGCCGCGGAATCCTATCTGGACATGGAAAAAATCCTGGGCATTGCACAAGAAAAACAATGCGATGCCATTCATCCCGGATATGGATTTTTATCTGAAAACCCGAAATTCGCCCGCATGGCCGAGGATGTCGGGATCACCTTTGTGGGCCCTTCAGCGGCAGCCATCGAGAAGATGGGCGACAAGGTGTCATCCAGACACATTGCGGAAAAAGCCGGGGTCCCGGTTATTCCCGGGGGCACAGAACCCCTGGCCGACTTTGCCGCTGCCTGCCGGGCCGCCGAAGAAACCGGCTACCCCCTGATCCTCAAGCCCGCAGGCGGCGGGGGCGGCAAGGGCATGCGCATTGTTGAGCAAAAAGACGCCCTGGAATCGGCCTGGAATGCCAGCCGGGCAGAGGCCCAAAAAGCCTTTGGCGATGACCGGATTTTCATTGAGCGATACATTTCCCGGCCCCGTCACATCGAAATCCAGGTCATTGCCGACGGGTTTGGAAACGCCCTGTACCTGGGAGAACGGGAGTGCTCCATTCAGCGCCGCTACCAGAAGGTCATCGAGGAGGCCCCGGCTCCGGGAGTGGATGCGGCCCTGCGGGAAAAAATGGGAGAAGTGGCCTGCAGCCTGGTGCGCCAGGCCGGCTACACCAATGCGGGCACCGTGGAATTTGTCATGGATGCCCGGGGCGAATTTTTCTTTCTGGAGATGAACACCCGCCTGCAGGTGGAGCACCCGGTCACGGAAATGGTCACCGGCCTGGATCTCGTGGAAATGCAGCTCGAAATTGCCGCCGGAAAGCCCCTGAAGGTGGCCCAGAAAGACCTGCAGATCAAGGGCTGGGCCATTGAGGCCCGGATTTGCGCCGAGGACCCGGACAAGGCCTTTTTCCCGGCCACGGGTCTGGTGACCCGTTATGCCGAGCCCCGGGGCCGGCACGTGCGCGTGGACAGCGGGATTCATGCCGGAAGCCTGATCAGCGTGTTCTACGACTCGCTGCTGGCCAAGATCATCTGCTGGGGCAAGACCCGGGAGCAGGCCAGAACGCGCCTGATCGGCGCATTAAACGGCTATCACATCGAGGGCGTGACCACAAACGTGGATTTTGTCAACCGGATTCTCAATCTCAAGGCCTTTTCCGACGGGAAGCTCACCACTGACTTCATCCCAGAGCACTTTAACGGCGCCGAGGCAAAGGAGCCGCCGCCCCGAGAGCATCTCCGGCGTCTGGCCATGGCCGTAACCCTGATCTTTCATTGCAGAAACACATTGATGCGCGAATCCTTAAAACCCATGGTCTCGCCCATCGGCACCAGCATCCCGCCCCGGGATCAGCACGAATACCGGGTCAAGTGCGGGGATGACGTCTTTGAGGTCAGGCTGCGGCTCAATTCCGCGGAAAACAACTGGACCTTTTCCATCAACGGCCGGGACTACGACGTGACCCACCCGCCCCTGGAATTTTACCGCCGCCGCCTGAAGCTGACCATAAACGGCCTGGTTCACCGGTTTATCATCCGGTTTGCCGGAAACTTCATCGCCGGGTCCTACTGCGGGGTCAACCGGATTTTCGAAATCTACACGCCCCGGGAATGGGAACTGGCCACGCACATGCCCAGCCCGATCAAGCGGGTCTCTGAAAATGTCATCCGGTGCCCCATGCCGGGCCAGGTGGTCGAAGTCCGGGTCAAGCCGGGCGAGCGGGTCTACAAGGGCCAGGAGGTGGCCATCCTGGAATCCATGAAAATGGAAAGCGGCGTGGCCTCTCCCAGAGACGGCATTGTCGACGAGGTCCGGGTAAAAAAACAGCAGACCGTGGAATCCGGCGACATTTTGGTCACATTTGCCAAAGAACCGGCCTAAAAGAAAAACGCTTCACAATTCCGCCCCAAGCTTCCCTGCCGGGGCGCGGAACACAACCGCGTCCCCGGCCTTTTTTTCCTTTTGCTGACTTTCTCAGCCGGTTGCTTGCACTTTTTTAAAAATTAAGGGTTGCATTTTTGAAAATTATGAGCATATTCTCATATACCAAATGAGACAATGCTCATTTAAGAGAAATTTTTCAAATCGACCCAAGGCACTGGTATCCGATGATGACTGCAGCCAGAACACTTTATTCTCAGATTCATACAAAAAATATGGATACGGAAACAACACGGCAGATTTCCCCGGAATCCGCGGCAGCCATCCTTGACAGCATTTCTGACGGGGTGTTTACCATTGATGAAAACTGGCGGATTTCGGAATTTAACCGGGCCGCGGAGGAAATTACCGGGATTTCCCGACAGGAAGCCATTGGCAAACCCTGCCATGAGGTGTTTCGCGCCAGCATGTGCGAGGTGGACTGTGCCATGAAGCGCACTCTGAAAACCGGAGAACCGGAAGTCAACCGCTCCGGATTCATTGTGGATGCAGAAGGCTCCCGCATTCCTGTCAGTGTTTCCACGGCCCTGCTAAGGGATGGCTCGGGCAGAATCATCGGAGGCGCTGAGACCTTCCGGGATCTGAGCCTGGTCGAAGCTTTGCGCAAGGAACTTTCCGGCAGATACCAACTCGGTGACATGGTGAGCCGGAGCCCGGACATGCAGCAGATATTTGAACTGGCAGCCCAGGTGGCGGCATCCACGAGCACGGTTTTGCTCCGCGGGGAGACCGGGACGGGCAAGGAGCTGCTGGCCCGTGCCATCCACGGACTAAGCCCCAGAAACAAGGGGCCTTTTATGGCGGTCAACTGCGGGGCCCTGCCGGATACGCTGCTGGAGTCGGAATTGTTCGGCTATAAGGCCGGCGCGTTTACGGGCGCCAACCAGGACAAGCCCGGCCGGTTTGCCCGGGCCCACGGGGGCACGCTTTTTCTTGATGAAATCGGCGATATCAGCCCGGCCCTCCAGGTGCGCCTGCTGCGGGTGCTGCAGGAAAAACAGGTGGAACCCCTGGGCGGCACCGGGCCCATAGACGTGGACGTTCGGGTGATTGCCGCCACCCACCGGGACCTGGAAAAAATGGTGGAAGCCGGAGAGTTCCGGCAGGACCTGTTTTACCGGATCAACGTGATCAAAATCGACATTCCGCCGCTGCGAAAGCGCAAGGAAGACATCCCGGTGCTGGTCAATCACTTTATCGAGCGGTTCAACCGGATTCAGGCCAAGGCCGTCAAGGGCGTGACCGGCGAAGCCATGGCCCTGCTCATGACCCATGATTACCCGGGAAACATCCGGGAGCTGGAAAACCGTATCGAGCATGCATTCGTGCTATGCGAAAACGGATGGATCGAACCCCGGCACCTGCCGGAGGGTGGAGGCGGAATCAAATCCTCGGGCAGCACGGCAGCAAACTTCCAGGATGCGGTCAATGCCTTCGAGGCCCAGCTGATTCGGGAAGCCATGCGGGAAAACGGCTACAACAGGCTGAAAACAGCGCGCAGTTTGGGTATTCACAAAACCACCCTGTTTCGGAAAATGAAATCCCTGGGCATTGAATTTCCCGAATACGACGGGCGCAATCGAATGATGGAATAAATTGCAAAACTGCAACACCGTAATTGAATACAACCGCACGACTGCAGCCCAAAAGGGATCCGGATTTATCCGCACCATTGGATAACAATCCGGATTAAAATACTATTTTATTAATCGGCGCAAATGGCATGCATTATGCTTCAGTCTCAAAAGACTGGAGGTGAAACGGCAATGAAGGTTGCCCTGGCAGTATGGAACGGCAGGATATCCCCGGTATTTGATGTATCCCGGCAATTGCAGATCATGGATGTGGAAGACGGCCGGGTGATCAATTGCGTTATCGTGCATTTTGCAAACGATCACCCCGTGCACAAGGTGCAGCGGCTGCTTGACATGGAAGTCGGCATCCTGCTCTGCGGGGCGGTTTCCCGTCAAATGGCCGCTATCCTGGATTCTTACGGAATCCGGCGGCATGATTTCATTGCCGGCGATATTCAAGAGGTTGTTGATGCCTATATCCGGGGCGCCCTTCCCAGTGCCGAGATGAGCATGCCGGGTTGCTTTTCCGGACGCAACCGGAGACGCGCCAAAAACCGAAAAGGAAAGAGACAAAAATGAAAATCGCGGTTTCTGCAACAGGCAAAACACTGGACTCAGATCTGGACGCACGATTTGGCCGCGCGGCCTGCTTTATTGTCGTGAACCCGGAAGACCTTTCTTTCAAGGTGGTCGAAAACACCCAGAATCTCAATGCAACCCAGGGCGCCGGCATTCAGGCAGCCAAAACCGTTGCCGACCAGGGCGTGGACGCGGTGCTGACGGGCAATTGCGGACCAAAGGCGTATGCCGTTCTGGAACAGGCCAAAATCCCGGTTATCACGGGCCTTTCAGGCAGTGTCAAGCAAGCGGTGGAACAATACAAAAAAGGCGGACTTGCCGCTGCAGCCGGGCCCAATGTCAACGGCCACTGGATGTAACCCATACAACAAACAAGGAGAATACATATGAAATTTGCCATTCCTCTGGCAAACGGCAAACTTACGGCGCACTTCGGCCATGCTCAGGAATTTGCACTCATTTCAGCGGAAAACAATCAGGTGCAGGACAAGCAGGTCCTGGTACCGCCCCCGCATGAACCGGGCGTGCTGCCCAAGTGGCTGGCTGACCAGCAAGTGGATGTGGTGCTTGCCGGCGGCATGGGCGGCAAGGCCATTGATCTGTTTTCCCGGGCCGGCATCCGTGTGGTTACCGGTGCCCCGGTGGATGAACCTGAGGTCTTGGTGGTCCAATATCTCAAAAGTTGCCTGGAAACAGGAGACAATGCATGCTCCGGCGGTGGCGGCGATAAAGAAGGCCACCAGTGCCGGCATTGAAAATAAAGGATTTATCCATGATTATCAGCGTGGCAAGCGGCAAGGGCGGAACCGGAAAGACAACCGTGGCAACCAGCCTCGCCCTGGCCATCGGCAATTCAGCACAATTAATGGACTGTGACGTGGAAGCGCCCAACGCGCACCTGTTTCTCAAACCCGTACTGGAGCCGGAAGAAAGTGTGTTTATGCCGGTGCCCGTAGTGGATGAGGACAAGTGTACCATGTGCGGGCTGTGCGCGGAGATCTGCCGGTTCAACGCCATTATCACCATTGCCGATACCGTAATGACATTTCCCGAACTCTGCCACGGATGCGGGGGATGTCAGGCAGTGTGCCCGGCAGGGGCGATCGGGGAAGGCAAAAGAACCATTGGCATTATCGAGCATGGTTGTTGCAATGACCTGGAGTTTGTCCACGGACGCCTCCGCATCGGCGAAGCCATGGCACCTCCCTTAATCCGGCAGATCCGTTCCCGCATCAAACCGGAGAAAACAGCCGTCATCGACGCCCCGCCGGGCACTTCCTGCCCGGTCATTGCTGCGGTCCAGAACACGGATTTTGTTGTCCTGGTCACCGAGCCCACACCCTTTGGGTTAAACGACCTGCAGCTGGCCGTGGAAACCATGAAAATTCTTAAAATTCCCTGCGGCGTGATCATCAACCGCTCGGATATCGGAGACGACCGGGTGGCAGATTACGCAGCCGCCGAAAACCTCCCGGTTTTAATGGAGATCCCCTATGAACGGGGCATTGCAGAGGCCTATTCCCGGGGTGAACCCCTGGTGGAAAGTTTTCCGCAATGGCGGCAGCGGTTTGCCACGCTCTATGAAAAGATTTGCCAACTTGCGGCCGGGAGGGAACAATGAAGGAACTGGTGGTCATCAGCGGAAAAGGCGGCAGCGGGAAGACCAGCATCACAGCGGCTTTGTCCCAGCTGGCCCAAAAGCCCGTGCTCTGCGACGCAGACGTGGATGCAGCCGACCTGCACCTGATCCTGTCGCCGAAAATCAGGGAAAGCCAGGAATTTATGGCCGGGCACACGGCATCCATCGTCAAAGAGCGGTGCACCGAATGCGGCAAATGTCTGGAATTGTGCCGCTTTAATGCCATAAGCGCGGATTTTGTAGTCGATCCCGTATCCTGCGAGGGCTGCGGAGTCTGCTATTATTTCTGCGAGGACAAGGCCATTGATTTTCCGGAAAACCATTCCGGCAACTGGTACATATCCGACACCCGCTACGGCACCATGGTCCACGCGCGCCTGGGCATTGCCGAGGAAAATTCCGGCAAGCTGGTCAGCCTGGTACGCAAGAAGGCAGCGCAGATTGCCGAAACAGAAGGCTGTGAGCTGGTGCTCACAGATGGACCACCCGGAATGGGCTGTCCGGTTATTGCCGCCATCGGCGGGGCAGCCGGGGTATTGATTGTCACCGAACCCAGCCTGTCAGGCCGCCATGACATGCAGCGGGTGGTGGAACTGGCCCGTCACTTTTCCGTGCCGGCAATGCTTTGTATCAACAAGTATGATTTAAATGAGTCCATTTCCCGGGAAATCCGGCAATACGCCAAAGACAATCAAGTGCCCTGCGTGGGCCAGATCCCCTTTGATCCGGCCATGACCAAATCCATGGTCCAGGCCCGGACCCTGTTTGAACATGACGACAAGGCCCCGGCCTGCCAGGCCGTGCGCGAAGTCTGGGCGGAAGTGGACAAACACATGGCCTAAAAAACCGGGTCAAAACCTGGGATTTTGGAGTTCTGCCGGAAACAGGCATTTGAAAAATGCTTGTTTCCGGTTTTTGTTTTATGTAAAAAGCTTTTTACGTCGGTTCATGTTTAACGCGCTCGTAAAAAGTCGATTTTCAGATGGCGCCGTAAAAAGTTCAAGATCAAGGATTGCGCGATTTCGAAGAATGCAGCGTACTTATCAGTACGTGAAATTCTGAGAAATCGCGCGTAACGCAGATATTGGACTTTTTACGGTGCCATCATGTTTGTCAGAAGACAAGCCTGCGGCGGGGGTCAGTTGTTGCGCTCCTGACCGTTTTCACAGAGCCTGATGCGCGTCAGCCCCGAATTCACTTGTTATGCTCAAGGAAATAGATTGCCCCTCACCCGGCAGCAGAAAGCCTATGTCTATGCCGGGGCCACGGTTTTGCTGTGGTCCACGGTGGCCTCTGCGTTCAAGCTGTCTTTGCGCCATCTCCACCCCCTGCAGCTGCTGCTTTGGGCTGATGTGTTCTCCATTTTGTGCCTGGGGGCCGTGCTGGGGTTTTCCGGCAGATTCCGCCTGCTGGCGGCCTATTCAAAAAAAGACCTTTGGCGGGCCGCAGGTCTCGGGGCGCTGAACCCGTTTTTGTACTACGTGATCCTGTTTGCCGCCTATGATCTGCTGCCGGCCCAGGAGGCCCAGCCCTTAAACTACACATGGGCCATCACCCTGTCGCTTCTGGCCATCCCCCTGCTCAAACAGCCCATCGGCGCCCGGGAACTGGCGGCCATTTTCATCAGCTACCTGGGCGTAATTATCATCTCCACCCGGGGCGATCCCCTGGCAATGCAATTTTCAAATGGCCCGGGCGTGACCCTGGCCCTGGGCAGCACCGTGGTCTGGGCCCTGTACTGGATTTGCAGCACCCGGGACCACCATGATCCGGTGACCGGGCTTTTTTTAAATTTCGTTTTTGCCCTGCCCCTTATCCTGGTGACCTGCACCATTTTTTCCGATCCATGGCCAACTTCGGTTCCCGGACTGATCGGAGCGGCATATGTGGGCGTATTTGAGATGGGCATTACCTTTGTGCTGTGGTTAAACGCCTTGAAACGAACCCAAAGCACCTCACGGATCAGCACTCTCATCTTTTTTTCGCCGTTTCTTTCCCTGGTCTTTATCCACCTGCTGGTGGGTGAAATGATTCGAATATCCACGATTGCCGGACTGGTGCTGATTGTAGCCGGCAGCCTGCTGCAGCGGACATCTGCGCCGAAAACCGCTCATTGATATTGACTCACGGCCCCGGGTTCGGTATGAACAGCTATTGCAGTTTTATGACCCAATGATAAAAAAACCAGACCATTGACAAAAGGAGAAACGGGAGATGAAAAAACTGCTGTTTTTACTGCTGGCCGGCATTGTGGCCGCAACCACCGCCCCGGCGCTGGCCCAGGACACCATTAAAATCGGACTCATGTGCCCCCTGACCGGCTCCTGGGCAGCCGAGGGCAAGGACATGAAACAAATCGTGGAACTGCTGGCCGACCAGGTCAACAACCAGGGCGGCCTGCTGGGAAAAGAGGTGAAGGTGGTCATTGGTGATGACGGCGGAGATCCGCGCACTGCCGCCCTGGCCGCCCAGCGCATGGCCACCCGGGACGTGGCTGCTGTGGTCGGCACCTATGGATCATCGATTACCGAAGCTTCCCAGAACATTTACGCCTCGGCCAACATCATCCAGGTGGCAAACGGATCCACTGCCGTACGCCTGACGGAAAAGGGCCTGCCTTATTTTTTCCGTACCTGCCCGCGCGATGACGAACAGGGACGGGTGGCGGTCAAAACCCTTCTGGATTCGGGTTATGAAAACATCGCCATTCTCCACGACAACACCACCTACGCCAAGGGCCTGGCAGACGAGGCCAAAAAACTGCTGGATAAAAAAGATGTCAACATTGTGTTCTTTGACGCCCTGACACCGGGTGAACAGGATTATGGTACCATTTTGAGCAAAATGAAAACCAAGGACCCGGACGTGGTCTTTTTTACCGGTTATTACCCGGAAGCCGGGCTCATGCTTCGCCAGAAAATGGAAAAAGGCTGGGATGTGCCCTTTATCGGCGGCGATGCCACCAACAACCCGGATCTTGTCAAAATTGCCGGCAACAAGGCGGCAGAGGGTTTTCGTTTTCTGTCCCCGCCCGTGCCCGGGGATCTGCCCACCAAAGAGGCCCGGGAATTTCTGGATGCCTATAAAGCCAGATACCAAACCACCCCGGGTTCCATCTGGGCGGTGCTGGCCGGAGACGGATTCCGGGTCATCGTTGAGGCCATCAAACAGACCCAAAGCACTGATACCCAAAAAATGGCCGATTACCTCCACGATGAAATGGAAGGCTTTCCCGGGCTGACCGGCGATATCGCCTTTAACGAAAAAGGCGACCGCATCGGCGATGTCTACCGGGTCTACCGGGTGGACGCCGACGGCAACTTCGTGCTCATGGAGTAACCCGGCATTGGAGCAATTTTTCACACAGCTGACAAACGGGTTGGCCGTGGGCGGCATCTACGCCCTGATTGCCCTGGGCTACACCATGGTCTACGGGGTGTTAAAGCTCATTAATTTCGCCCACGGCGACCTGTTTACCATCGGTGCCTACCTCGGCCTGACCCTGCTCACCTCCCTGGCACTGACCGACCACATCGGGGGTATTGCCGGGGTTATTTTGCTGGCGGTAATGGCCATGGGGCTTGTGGGCATCATCGGCATTCTGCTGGACCGGGCCGCATACAAGCCCCTTCGTACCTCTCCGCGCCTGTCTGCCGTGGTATCGGCCCTGGGCGCCTCCATAGTGCTTTCAAACACCATCATGCTGGTTTACGGCCCCTCCACCCGGGTTTATCCCCAGGGACTGCTGCCCGGCCAGGTTTTTTACATTTTCGGTCTGCCCGTGCCGGTGATGCGCTTTGTGATTCTGGGCGCATCCATTGCCCTGATGATCGGGCTCTACGTGTTTATCCAGCGCACCAAAATCGGCACAGCCATACGGGCTGCGGCCATTGACCAGGATGCGGCCCGGCTCATGGGCATTAACGTGGACCGGGTGATCATGCTGGTGTTTTTCATCGGCCCGGCCCTGGGCGGGGCCGCCGGCGTGATGGTCGGGCTTTACTACGGCCAGATCACATTTACCATGGGATGGATCTACGGCTTAAAAGCCTTTACCGCAGCTATTCTCGGGGGCATCGGAAACATTCCCGGGGCCATGGTGGGCGGCCTGCTGCTGGGTGTGATCGAGGCGCTCGGCGCCACCTATATCTCCATGGCATGGAAAGACGCCATTGCCTTTTTCGTGCTGATTTTGATTTTAATCGTCCGGCCCACAGGGCTGCTGGGTGAACGGGTGGCGGAAAAAATATGAAACATGCAGCCGGCCAAATCAAAAAACCCGCATATGCGGTCATTATTCTGCTGTGGCTGATCGCTCCGCTGTTTATCGGCAAATACTGGACCGACGTGTTAAACAACGTGGCCATCTATGCCCTGCTGGGCCTGTCATTAAACATTATCCTGGGCTACGGCGGGATGTTTCACATGGGACATGCCGCCTTTTACGCCATTGGGGCATACACCACCGCCATTATCAACACCGCATGGGGAGTGCCGGTTTTGTGGCTCATGCCCCTTGCCGGACTGGCGGCAGGACTTTTTGCCCTGGTGGTGGCGCGCCCCATTATCCACCTGCGGGGCGATTATCTGCTGATTGTCACCATCGGCATGGTGGAAATCGTGCGCATTGCCCTGATCAACAACGTATTTGGCATCACCGGCGGGGCCAACGGAATTTTCGGAATCTCCAGTCCCACTATTTTCGGATTTCAAATCAACGGGATCGTAGCCCCGGCCCATTATTTTTACCTGGTCACCGCTTTTCTGGCCATTACCATCGTGTTGTTCTATCTGCTGGAAAATTCGCGCTTCGGCCGGGCGCTGAAATTTTTGTGCTCTGATGAAGTGGCCGCCGAAGGCTCGGGCATCAACACTGCCGGATACAAACTGGCCGCTTTTGTCATCGGCGCGGTCTGGGCCGGCATGACCGGCACCCTGTATGCCTCCAAGATGGGATTTATCTCTCCGGAGTCCTTTTCCTTCTGGGAATCAGTGGTGATGTTTATGATCGTGATCCTTGGCGGTTCCGGCAATATTGCCGGCGTACTGCTGGGTGCGGCACTGATCATCGGGCTGCCGGAAATTTTCCAGGGACTACAGCAATACCGACTGCTGATCTTCGGCCTGGCGTTGATGATCATGATGATTTTCCGGCCCCAGGGCATTCTCCCGCCCAAACCCAGAAGCTATCCCATTGGCAAGCTGGAAAAAAATGAGGTGTCCCTGTGAGCCTGCTTCAGGTGGAGAATCTCACCAAGCGATTCGGCGGACTGCTGGCGGTTGACAGTGTCAGCTTTGCAGTTCCCCAAGGGGCGGTATTCGGGCTCATCGGACCCAACGGAGCAGGCAAAACAACCGTTTTCAACCTGATTACCGGTAACTATGAGCCCAACAGCGGCGCGGTCTCCTTTGACAGCCGGGACATCACGGGCCGCCCCACTCACCGGATCGTGGCCGCGGGCATTGCCCGGACCTTTCAAACCATCCGGCTGTTTGCCAACATGTCAGTGGTTGAAAACGTGCTGGCCGGATGCCACTGCCGGATGTGCTCAGGGCCGGTGGCTTCCATGCTTCGGCTGCCGCACCAGCACAAAGAAGAGCGCCAGGCCCTGGCCAAGTCCATGGCAGAACTGGAGTTCGTTGGCCTTTTTGACCAGGCCGAAAACCTTGCCCGCAATCTTTCCTACGGCAACCAGCGGCTTCTGGAAATCGGCCGGGCGCTTGCCTCGGATCCGAAGCTGATCATCCTGGACGAACCGGCCGGCGGCATGAACGAGCTGGAAACCGCCGCCCTGGTTTCCCTGATTGCCCGCATCCAGGCCCGGGGCATCACCGTGCTTTTGATTGAGCACGACATGAGTCTGGTGATGAAGGCATGCGAGCACCTGGTGGTGCTGGAGTACGGCAAAAAAATCGCCGAGGGCCCGCCCGGGGAAATCAAGAAAAACCCCCTGGTGATCGAAGCCTACCTGGGCAGCGACGACGAAGACTTTTAAACCAATCGGCAAGGGACCTTATGCTGGAAGTCAAAAACCTGCATGTCTCCTACGGTAACGTGCAAGTCCTCCACGGCATTGAGCTTTCCGTGAACCAGGGGGAAATCGTCACGCTGCTGGGAGCCAACGGGGCAGGCAAATCCACCACTTTAAATACCATCTGCGGGCTTGTGCGTCCCACCGCCGGAGAAATCCATTTTGACGGCGAACCCATCCACAAACTGCCCGCATTTAAAATCGTGTCCAGAAAAATCACCCAGGCACCCGAGGGCCGCCGGATATTCGGCACGCTCACGGTTCAGGAAAACCTGGATCTCGGAGCATTTACCTCCAAAAACCAGCAGCGGATCAAAAAAAGCCTGGACTGGATCCTGGAACTGTTTCCGCGGCTGGCCGAACGCCGGGACCAGCTGGCCGGCACCCTTTCGGGCGGAGAGCAGCAGATGCTGGCCATTGGCCGGGCGTTGATGTCCAATCCAAGGCTGCTTTTGCTCGACGAACCCAGCCTGGGCCTGGCACCGGTACTGGTTCGCCAGATTTTTCAAACCATCCGCCAGATCAACGAGGCCGGGGTCACGGTGGTGCTGGTGGAGCAAAACGCCCGGGTCGCCCTGAAACTGGCCACCCGGGGCTATGTCATGGAAGTTGGCCATATTGTCATGGCCGATTCCGCCGCAGCCCTGCTGGAAAACCCCGATGTGGTGCAGGCCTATCTGGGCGCCGGGGACCTGTGATAAATGGGTTTACCGGGCGATCTTGATGGCTGCAGCCGCAACAACCCCCCAGACCCAATTGAAAAACAGCACAAATACCGGCGTCAGGGTGCCCAGCGCCATGCCTCCCATGCCCTTTCCCGCATCCGGAAAAATCACCAGCAGCTGAACAATGGAGGGCAGCAGGCTCAGCAGGCTGCCCTTTAACACCAGGTTGGACCGAAACAGGGGAAGAACAAACACCAGGCCCCATATCCCGCCCCAGACAATGCGGCCGTAAAGCCACTGGGCACTCAGTGCCGGAGCAATGGCCACCCCGGCGGCTCTTGTGATTCCAATATCTCCGAAAAACCACACCACAAGGCTGTTTGCCACAGCCCCGATGCAGCCTGCGGTAAAATATATAAACAGATTTTTCATTTTTGCTTCCTCATTGACTGCAGCGATTTTTTATGCTGCTTGGCATTTTTGCAGGAAGGAAGCCCTGCGGCCGGGGTCAGTTTTTTCGCTCCTGACCGTTTTTGCGAATTCATCAAATGCCTTTGGTTAAAATTTACAAACTCGCCCTGTCTTCCTCAAACAGTTTGAAAGTTTTACGCAAAAACGCTCAATGTCGCTTACAAACCGACCCCGCCCTTGGACTTCCTTGGGAGTGTTCTTGCCGGGCCACAGCCCACGGGACCGGGCATGAAAACAACGCTTTTTAAGACTTGGATGTGTTCCTTCCGACTCCCTTGGTGTAAAACTTTGCACACAGTCGGCCATGATGCCGGCCCGGGGGTGGTTTGCGAGTCGCATTGAGCGCGCAAGCGG
>NZ_JBSRLA010000010.1:0-72754 GCF_055149105.1 Desulfosalsimonas sp.
ATTCGCCCCACGCTGGCGAATGTTTCTGGTTCGACTGCTTAATTTTATAAATGATTTCAGTTTGTTTTACCTGTTAAAGACTGAAGATAACCATTTGACGGGCTTCTATATTCGTTTGCGTGCGTGTTTGCAAATTGTTTGCACAAATCCATTGTTTAAATTTGGCGCAATACCAAATAGTTATTTTAGCTTTTCCCGGAATTACATATGATATGATTTTATTTAATAATTTCAAAAGGATATGTGGCGGAGAGGGTGGGATTCGAATCCATGCTCTTCCGTTTTTTAATTCATCCCGGCATTTCCCGGATGAATCTCTTTTTTGTGAGGCTGCACAGTTTTTCTTTTGGCATTGTTGTATCCCTTGGGGTTCATCTGGTGTTCCCTTGCTTTAATTTATCAATTATTTCAGTTGGAGTCCCCGGTTCGAATTCGGGTACCGACTCGATGTTTTAAGGCAACACGAGGCCGGATGAAAAATATTAGGTTAAACTTTATAAAATCAGGATGTTGCTTATGGAAGGGAAGGGGGGCGCGCCCACAATCTCGACTCTGGGCACGCGGCCAACATCCGGCCAACAAAAGAGGGGCTACCTGTTTAAGGTAAGCCCCTCTAATTATTGATAAATTATGGTGCCGAAGGCCGGATTTGAACCGGCACGGGCGTAGCCCACTACCCCCTCAAGATAGCGTGTCTACCAAATTCCACCACTTCGGCACAAACTGGATGTAAACCGAGCTTATTGCGGGTTGTCCTCTGCTGACGGCGCTGCGGGCGCCTGCTCATCCGGTGCTGCTTGCTCGCCGCCCGGTGCAGCGGGCACCTGGTCTGCGGGCAGACTTTGTTCCGCAGCCGGCGGCTGAAATTCCTCAACCACGGACTTGTCCCCGCTTTTGGAGATATAGGCCAGAGACAGGGACGTGACCATAAACACTACAGCCGCCACGGTGGTAATCTTGCCCAGAAACGTGGAAGCCCCGGTGTTGCCAAACAAAGTCTGGTTGCCGGCTCCCCCGAACATGGCGCCCATGCTGGCTCCCTTGCCGGTTTGCAGCAGAACAATGCCGATCAAGGAAAAGCAGACAAACAGATGAATAATAATAATCAATACATGCATTGGATTTAACGCTTATAATGTATAATTTCAGCAAATGTTTCCGGCTTCAGGCTTGCGCCGCCCACCAGTGCCCCGTCAATGTCGGGCAGGTCCATCAATTCGGCAGTGTTTGCCGGTTTGACGCTGCCGCCGTATAAAATCCGGGCGGCCCCTGCAATATGCGCCCCAAAGCGTTTTTCCAGAAATTGCCGCACATGCGCGTGGACTTCCTGTGCCTGCTCCGGGGTGGCGCTTCTTCCGGTGCCAATGGCCCAGACCGGTTCATAGGCCATGACAGCCTGGCTGAACTGATCTTCAGACAGTCCTTCTAACCCGTTTTCCATCTGTTTGTCAAGCACGGAAAACGTTTTTCCGCCATCCCGCTCGGTTTCGCTTTCGCCGATGCAGATAACCGGCACCAGTCCGGCGGCCACGGCAGCCTTGATTTTTTTGTTCACGCCCTCGTCGGTTTCCCCAAAGTACTGGCGGCGTTCAGAATGGCCGATGATCACATACCGGCAGCCGGCTGAAACCAGCATCGGGGCGGAGACTTCTCCTGTGTAGGCCCCTTGGTTTTCCCAGAACAGGTTCTGGGCGCCGAGCTGCACCGGCGTGTCTCCGATGATGCGGCTGATCGGCACCAGGGCGGTTGCCGGCGGGGCGATCATGATCTCTGCCTGCTCGTCTCCGGTGAGTTGTCCCAAAAGTGCCCGGGCCGTGTCTTCTGCTTCCGGGCAGGTTTTGTACATCTTCCAGTTGCCGGCGATCATGGGTCTGCGTGTTGTCATGGCCACCTCCGGAATTAAAGCTGTTTTCCCATCATTTCAGCCAGGTCCACCAGGCGGGTGGAATAGCCGGTTTCATTGTCATACCAGGAAAGGACCTTGACCATGTTGTCAATTACATAGGTGTTTTCCGCATCCACTACAGATGAAAGTCTGTTGCCGTTGAAATCCTCGGAAACCAGCGGCAGTTCGCTAAATCCCAGAATGCCGGCCAGCGGGCCTTCGGCGGCTTCTTTCAAGGCCGCGTTCACGGTTTCCGCAGTTGCCGGCTGCTTGAGGGTGGCCACAAAATCCACAAGTGAGACATTGGGCGTGGGCACCCGGATGGCCATGCCGTTTAGCTTGCCGTTTAGCTGGGGCAGCACCAGGCCCACGGCCTTGGCCGCGCCCGTGGTGGTGGGAATCATGGACATGGCAGCCGCACGCGCCCGGCGCAGATCCTTGTGCGGGGCGTCCAGCAGCCGCTGGTCGCCGGTGTAGGAATGGACGGTGGTCATCAGGCCGCTTTGGATGCCGAATTTTTCATCCAGCACCTTGGCCACGGGCGCCAGGCAGTTGGTGGTGCACGAGGCGTTGGAGACAATATGATGGTTTGCGCTGTCATAGTCGGTTTCATTGACGCCCATAACAAAAGTCATGTCCGGGTCCTTGCCGGGTGCGGAAATAATGACCTTTTTCGCCCCCGCGCTCAGGTGCTTGGCTGCGCTGTCCCTGTCCCGGAAAAGGCCGGTGCATTCGGCCACGATGTCCACGCCGGCTTCTTTCCAGCCGATATTGGCCGGATCTTTTTCCGCAAAAACCCGGATGGTTTTGCCGTTGACCGAAATGGCGTTGTCCCGGGCAATGATCTCCGCATCCAGGCGCGGGTGTACCGAGTCATAAATCAAGAGGTGGGCAAGGCTTTTGGTGTCCATGATATCGTTGACTGCTGTTACCTCGATGTCGGACCGGTTCAGGGCGGCCCTGAAAACCAGTCTGCCGATTCTGCCCATTCCGTTGATGCCGAGTTTGATCGCCATTTTCCTTCCTCCTTATAAATGTGGTATTCACAATAAATGAAGTTTGTTTTTATTCCCGCTTGTTGCCTTTTAAAATATCGCTGGCAAGGGAAATGCTTTTTTTGCCGTAAGCCTCGATGGTTTTGGCCAGTACATCGAGCTTTGATTCCCGGTTGCGGGCGTTGGCCGCCTTGATCAGAACCGGCAGGTTCACCCCGGAAATCACCTCAATGCGGCCTTCCTCCAGAAACGAGTAACTCAGATTTGAGGGAGTGCCCCCAAACATGTCCGTAAGGATAATCACTCCTTCGTTTTCGTCCACATACT
This sequence comes from Desulfosalsimonas sp., assembly GCF_055149105.1. Lineage (NCBI taxonomy): Bacteria > Pseudomonadati > Thermodesulfobacteriota > Desulfobacteria > Desulfobacterales > Desulfosalsimonadaceae > Desulfosalsimonas > Desulfosalsimonas sp. The sequence continues at coordinate 3,208 of NZ_JBSRLA010000010.1, forward strand.
GCACAGCCTTGTCAATCCTGCTTCTGAGTTTGTTGACATCCTGTGACAGGTCTATAGAAACCGCGGTTACAGCCCGGGGCCGTTCATCGAAAATCATGGATGCGGTTTCAATGAGCGCCTCGCCGAGCTGTCCGTGAGTGACAATAACAATTCCGATCATAAAACGTCCTTGGCTCAGGTTTTGAGATCCACATCCCGGTGTGTGAGCATCACGGGCCTGCCTGGTTTGTTGATGTGCGCATAAAGCGCCTCGGCAATAACCACGGATCGGTGCTGCCCTCCGGTACAGCCCACTGCAATGGTGAGATAGGCTTTGCCTTCCTTTTCGTAGAGCGGGAGCAAAAAGTCAACCAAATCATGAAATTTTTCAGTAAACGCCCGGGTAATGCTGTTTGTCTGTACAAATTCACGCACGGGCCGGTTGCGGCCGTCGAGATCCTTGAGTTCGGGAACAAAAAAGGGATTGGCCATAAACCGCACATCCATGACCATGTCCGCGTCCTGGGGAATGCCGTGTTTGAAGCCGAATGAAAGCACCTGTGTGCGCATGGGCTTTGAATCGATGATGGTTTCCACCAGGTTGAAGATGACGGATTTCAGATCGTGGAGTGTATAATCCGTGGTGTCGATGACACGGTCGGCCATCTGGCGAATGTGATCCATCTGTCCGATTTCCGCCCGGATGCTTTCCTGCAGGCCCCGGTCCTGGGACAGGGGATGATGCCGCCGGGTCTGGCTGTATCGCCGCAGGATAACGTTTTCTTCAGCTTCCAGGAAAAACACGTCAATGTTGTATCCGCGCTGGCGCAGATCATGGAAAATCTCCGGAAAGGAACGGAGAAACCCCTTTTCCCGTAAATCCATGACAAATCCGAGCCCCGCGATCTCGGATTCCGATTGCAGGGGAAGCTCCATGAACTTGGGCAGCAGCTTGACCGGCATGTTGTCAACGCAGTAAAAGCCCGCATCTTCAAGTGCGGCCAGGGCCACGCTTTTGCCCGATCCGGACAAGCCCGTGATAATGACAATTTTATGCCGATGCATCAGAAATCCTCATCCACTTCCGAAAGCACGTCCATGACTTGTTGGGCTTTGTGTACCCGCATCAGTTTTTCCTTGAAATCCTTATCCCTGAGCAGTTTTGAAATCCGGGCCAGCACCCGCAGATGCAGCCCCGTGGAATCGTCCGCGCTCAACAACAGAAAAAATATATAAGCGGGCTTGCCGTCCAGGGCATCAAAATTGACCCCGTTTCGGCTCAGCCCGAATCCGAGCACCAGGGATTCAATTCCGTTGATTTTGCCATGGGGAATGGCAATGCCGTCGCCGATGCCCGTGCTGCCCAGCCGTTCGCGTTCGATAAGCACCCGGACGATATTGCGCTGCTCCAGGCCGGTCAGGGCGGCCACCGGCTCTGTAAGCTCGTCGATAACCCCTTTTTTATCCGTTGCCTGCAGGTTGGTCAGGATCGTGTCCGCGGTAATATAATCAAGTATTTTCATAACATTGCACCCTGTTTGCGCGGTGCCGGCCAGTTGCCGGCCGGCACCGGTGCTTCGGTGTTATCCCAGGGGCTGAATCAGTCCGAGATCCCCGTCATTGCGTCGATAAAGCACATTGATCTGGTTGGTCCGGGCGTTTCTGAACACCAGAAAATTATCCGAAATCAGATCCATCTGCATGATGGCTTCTTCCACGTCCATGGGTTTGTATTCAAGGTTCTGGACAATGACGTTGGCACCCGGGGCTTCTTCGGGGGACTCGTCCCCGCTTGGCATTGCCGCCGGCTCCGGGCTTCGGTCCTCACCCCGGCCGCCCTGGCGATGGTTTTTGATTTTGGCTTTTTGTTTTTTGATCTGTTTTTCAAGCTTGTCCAGGGCCAGGTCAATGGAGGAATACATATCATTGGATTTTTCCCGGCACACGATATTGAGCCGGTCGCCGGTCACCCGGATTTCTGCGATATGACGGATTTTTTCCACGGAGAGCACCACCTGTGCTTCCGCCGGATTGTCCAGGAGCTTGTCCATGCGGTCGAGTTTGCTGGATACATAAGATTTCAGGTGATCGGAGGGATCAAGGTTTTTGAATGTCACGGATGTTTGCATGGGTACCTGCCTCCTTGATTAGGGTTGTTTACGCTTGCTTGATGGAAGAACCCCCATGATTTCCCTGTACTTGGCAACGGTCCGACGGGCGATGCGGATGCCGGATGCCGCCTCGAGCATGTCGGCGATTTTTTTGTCGCTATAGGGCTTTTTGGGGTTTTCTCCGGCAATAATCCTTCTCATTTCCTCCTGTACGCTGGCCGAGGCAATGGTGTTGCCGTCAGCCCGGTTAATGGAGCTGTTGAAAAAGAATTTGAGTTCGAAGATGCCGTGCGGGGTGTGGGCGTACTTGTTGGTGGTCACACGGCTGATAGTGGATTCATGCATGTTAATGTCTTCTGCCACGTCCCGCAGCACCATGGGTTTTAAATGGGCGATGCCCTGGTCGAAAAAATCGCGCTGGAATTTGACGATGCTGACCATGACGTTGTAAATGGTCCGCCGCCGCTGCTGAATGCTTTTGATGAGCCACTCGGCAGACCTGAGCCGGTCGCGCAGATAAGTGCGCGTGTCTTTGGCAATGGGTTCTCCTTTGCGCACGGCCTGGCGATAGTAGGAATTGATGTGCAGCTGCGGGATTTCGTCGTCGTTTAGCATAACGATATAGTCATCGCCTTCCCTGTAGACATAGACGTCCGGCGTGATGTAGATCTGCTCCTCGTCGCCGTAGCGGAATCCGGGCCTGGGATCGAGCTGGCGGATAACCTCGATGGCAGCAGACAGGGTTTCCATGCTGCATTTCAGCTCCCGGGCAATGACCTGATAGCGTTTGTTTTCCAGGTTCTTGAGGTGATCGCGCAGCAGTGTCTCGACAAACGGATCTTCAATGCCGAACTGCCGGGCCTGAATCAGCAGGCACTCGCTTAAGTCCCTGGCGCAGATGCCCGGCGGATCAAAGGTCTGCATCACGTAAAGCACGTCTTTGACCTGTGAAACATCGGTTTCGGCCATTTGGGCGACTTCTTCCAGGGGGACGTCAAGGTAGCCGTATTTGTTCAGGTTGCCGATGATCAGGCTTCCGATGGCTTCCTGCTCGGCCGTGGGCCGGGTCATGAGCAGCTGCCAGCGCAAATGATCGTAAAGGTTTGTCCGGCTGGCGGTAAAGGCCTCATAATTGGGCGCCTCCTTATCTTCGGACTCATAATGAACCCGCCCCGTGGAGCTGTATTCGTCCATGTACTGCTGCCAGTCAAGCCGCTCGTCAAAGGAATCCTCCATTGTGATTTCCCTGGCATCAGCGGCTTCAGCCGTTTCAGCCGGAGTTTCCTCGGGCGTTTCCACGGTCTCGGATTCTTCCAGGGTGGGATTGCTTTCCAGTTCCTGCTGAACCATTTCCACGAGTTCCAGGCGCGACAACTGCAGAAGCTTGATGGCCATCTGCAGCTGCGGGGTCATAACAAGATGCTGCTGGAGTTTTAAGTTCTGTTGGAGTTCGATTGCCATATCAGAGTCTGAACTTTTCTCCCAGGTAGATTTCTCGGGCAACAGGGCTTTGGGCGATCTTTTCCGGGCCGCCCGACTCGATTACCTCGCCGTTGTTTAAAATATAGGCCTTATCACACACGCCCAGGGTTTCCCGAACGTTGTGGTCTGAAATCAGGATTCCGATACCCCGCCGGCTCAGGTGTAAAATAATGTTTTGAATATCGATGACCGCCAACGGATCAATGCCGGCAAAGGGCTCGTCAAGCAGAATAAAGGCCGGATCCGTTGCCAGCGCCCGGCTGATTTCCAGCCGGCGGCGCTCTCCGCCGGAAAGCACTCCGGCTTTTTGTCCGGACAGCCGTTTGATGCCAAGCTCGTCGAGCAGTGCATCGGCTTTCTGGTCCTGCTCAGCTCTGGATATCGGCAGGGTTTCGAGAATCGCCAGCAGGTTGTCGCGCACGTTGAGCTTTTTGAATACCGACGGTTCCTGGGGCAGATACCCCACCCCCTTGCGGGCCCGAACGTGCATGGGATCCTCGCTGATGTCTGCATCATCGAGAAACACATGGCCGCCGTCAGGCCGGATCAGACCCACGGTCATGTAAAAAGTGGTGGTTTTGCCCGCCCCGTTGGGCCCCAGAAGGCCCACCACCTCGCCTCCGGTCAGGTTCAGGTCAACCTGATTGACCACTTTTCGGCCATGATAGGTCTTTACCAGGTTTTTCAAATTCAGGGTTCGGGTCATGGCTTCCGGGCTTTGCTGGTTTCTGTTTTGTCCTGATTGTCCGCGCCGGATTCGGATTCAAAAACAGCTTCCACGCGCTTGCCCGCATCTGAGCTGACCACGATTTCTCCGGTTTCCCGCTGCAGGGTGACCTTTCTGCCGACAATGGTGTTGCCGTTGTTTTTGATTTCCACGCGCTCGCCTGTCAGGGTCAGCAGGCCGTCATCTGCGGTATATACGGCTTTCCGGCTTGTGGCGGTTTGCTCCTCGGTATGGATAACCACGCTGCCTTCAGCTTCCATGCGCCGGATACTGCTTTCACTCATGCCGGACTGACCGGGCTGAGCGCCTTGTTCGGCCTTATAGAAAATTTTGAGCCGGTCGGATTTGATTTCGGTTTTTCCCTGGACTGCGTGGGCATTGCCGATAAATTCGGCGCTGTTTTCATTGCTCTTGATCACCATCTTGTCCGAGGTGATGTGAATGCGGCCTTCATCTGGCTGAAACAGCCCGGGGTTTTGCGCCAGGCAGGGCCAGGCTGTCAGCAGGGTTATCATAATCGCGGCAATGGCCAAGATTCCGGCCGGAACCGGACTGTTTTTGCGTGCCTTGTCTTTATTCAACGGGATCCATCCATGAGTTGACGTTACCTTTAAGGGTGACTTGGTCTTTTTGGAGTTCAACTCTTGCCGAGTCACCGGAAATCCGCATATTTTCTCCGTGAATAACCACTTTCTGGTCTGTATACAATATATGTAACTCATGGTCATAATGCAAGCTTTCGGTCCTGAGCTCATATCCGGGATAACGGACCACAACCGATTTTTCCACCGTCATGTCCCGGGTTTTGGTGTCAAGTTCGCCGGTATCTGCAAAAAGTTTGACCTCGGTACCGTCTGAGCCGAACGCGGTCATTTCAATATCTGTGAGCACGGCCCTGTTCTGATCCGAATAGATTTCAGCAGTGGCTGCGTTCAGCACCCATTCGGTTTTTCCGTCCTGTGTGGCAGTATGCTCAAACCCGTTTATGGTCAGGGACGCTTCCGAGGTGTTTTCCTTTTCGGTCTGCTCCTCGTGGCCGGTCTGCATGCGGAACCGCACAAACACCGTTGCCAGCAGCACGGCGATTACAACGATGGCCAGCAATCCAGCCTGTTTGTATCGGGTCCGGTGTTTCATTAAAATGTTCAAGGTTCAAGGTTCAAGGTTCAAAGTTCAAGGTTCAAGGTTCAAGGTTCCTTCGGGATTTAGGTCCGGTTGAGCCAGCGGGAAATGATGGATTCCCACAAACCCTTTGCCGAAAGAATGCGTTCGCAAACCTCCCGAACAGCGCCGTAACCGCCGGGCCTGGTCGTGACCATGTCTGCGTGCTGCCGGACGATTTCATGGGCATCTGCCACGGCCACGGCCAGACCCACCCGCTCCATGATGGCCAGGTCCACGAGGTCGTCTCCCACAAAAGCGGTCTGGGCCGGGCTGCATCCGGCCTGCGAAAGAATTGACGCCAGAAGCGCCAGCTTGTCCTTGACGCCTGTATGGCAATAGTCAATGCCGAGTTCCGCAGCCCTGCGGTCTACAGCCGCGGATTTTCGCCCGGAGATAAGACCCACCCGGATACCGCCCTCCCGGACCATGCGGATGCCCAGGCCGTCTTTAACATCAAAGGTTTTTGCCTCATCGCCGCCTGCAAAATAGAGAATCCGGCCGCTGGTGAGCACTCCGTCGACATCGAGCAGCAGCACCCGGATTTGCTTGAGTTTTTCTTCAATCATGTGAGGGGGTTCTCTCCGGTTTGATCAATGCATTGTTGATGGCTTTGAGCTGTTTGAGCAGAGGCTCGAGTTCATCCAGGCGAATGGAGTTGGGGCCGTCTGACAATGCTTTGTCCGGTTCCGGATGGACTTCCACAAACAGGCCGTCTGCCCCGGCGGCAATGGCCGCCTTTGCCAGTATGGGCGCAAACTGGCGCTGGCCGGCGGATGCGCCCCCGGCACCGCCGGGCAGTTGAACGCTGTGGGTGGCGTCAAAGATTACAGGGCATCCAAGTGCCTGCATGATGGGAATGCTTCGAAAATCGGCAACCAGGTTGTTGTATCCAAAAGATGCGCCCCTTTCGGTGAGAAGTATCCGCGAGTTTCCGGCGGATCTGGCTTTTTTTGCAACATGATCCATGTCCCAGGGCGCCAGAAACTGTCCCTTTTTGATATTTAAGGGTCTGTTTGTCCGGGCGGCAGCCACGATCAGGTCGGTCTGGCGGCACAAAAAAGCCGGAATCTGCAAAACGTCGAGCACTTCGGCAGCCAGTTCGGCCTCAGAGGGGCTGTGAATATCGGACATCACGGCCACATCCAGCTCCCGGCCAATTTCGGAGAGGATTTCCAGGCCCTGCTTGATGCCCGGGCCCCGGTATGAATCAATGGATGTCCGGTTGGCCTTGTCATAGGACGCCTTGAATATAAACGGTATGTCAAGTCCGTTGGTGATCTCTTTTAAAGTGCGGGCGACCTGCATGACGCCTGTGTAATCTTCAATTACGCAGGGTCCGGCCACCAGAACGAAAGGCCGGCCGCTGCCCGCGGAAAAGTTTTTGATCTGAACTTCTGTCATTGAAAAATCGATCCTTTTGGTTGATTTGCCGGGTCATGGCCTTTGCACGCCAGCCGCTTGCATCATTGGCCGGCTCCGGGCGCCGGCAAAATCCATGCCTCCTGTTACCCCGCGTGCCGGTAAAAGTCAAGATTCGAAAATAAGGCCTTGCCTCCTGGTCGGTGAGCTGTTAAAAATAGCTTTCGTTTACCGGCATCCAATCAAATTTCAGGGATCAATATACATGGGTTTTAAAAAACGCAAGGAACGTGGCAAAAGTCTGAAATACAGCCTGGCGGCTGTTTTGATAATAATGGTGGCCGTATCTGCGATCTGGCTGCTGATGGTTAAATTCGAGGGCAGGGCGCCGGAGATTGAACTCGACATGTCCGATTCGTTTGTTGGCGCCGATGCCGCGGTTTCCGGCACAATCACCGATGAAAAGTCGGGAATCCGCAAGCTCTGGATTGCCGTGATCCAAAACGACAGGGAAACCGTGCTCAAAGAGGAATCCGACTTTGCCGGCACCCAGCAGGGACCGCCCAGGCAGAGGCGTTTTGAGGTGGATTTAAATGCCGGAAAACTGGATCTCAAGGACGGAAAGGCCCTGCTGCGCATCGCTGCCTGGGATTATTCCTGGCGCGGCTGGTTTTCCGGCAACCAGGCTTACCTGGAAAAAGAAATCACCATTGACACCCAACCGCCGCGGGTGGAGGTCATCAGCCGGCAGCACAATATCCGGCCCGGCGGCTCTGGTCTGGCTGTCTACCGGATGTCCGAGGATTGTCCCGAGCACGGGGTTGTTGTCGGAGATCATTTCTTTCCGGGCCACAAGGGATATTTTGACGATCCGGACATGGCTGTTTGCTTTTTTGCCCTGGCCCATGATCAGGACAGCGACACGAAGCTGCATGTGCAGGCTGTTGATCCGGCGGGCAATTCAGGCCGGGGCGGGTTTTATTACCATATCCGCAACAAAGGCTTTGACGCTGAAACCCTGCCGGTTTCCGACCGTTTTCTGTCCCGGATTCTGCCGGAGTTTCAAAACGAAGACGGTTTTCCGGCCGATGCCGGCGCCCTGGAACAATTCTTGTTTGTCAACCGCGAACTGCGCAAAAAAAACAACCGCACCATCCTTGCCCCGGGCCGGTCTCCGGGCGGGCAGATGCACTGGCAGGGGGGCTTTTCCAGGCTTCCCAATGCCGCAAGAAAAGCCAGTTTTGCCGATCACCGCACCTATGTTTACAACGGGGAAAAAATCGATGAGCAGATCCACATGGGCATTGACCTGGCCTCTGTGAGCCAGGCGCCGGTGCCTGCGGCAAATGCGGGCAAGGTGGCGTTTGTGGGCAGGGCCGGCATCTATGGCAACGTTGTGATCATCGACCATGGGTTTGGCCTGTTTTCCGTGTATGCCCATTTGAGCCGCAGCAGCGTGTCAGAGGGCCGGATGGTGGAAAAAAACGATATTATCGGCGCCACCGGGGCCACCGGTCTGGCCGGGGGGGATCACCTGCATTACGGAATGTTTGTCCATGACGTGTTTGTGGATCCCATGGAATGGTGGGACGCGCAATGGATACAAAACAACATCACCGGCAAGCTGGAGCATGCCCGGGGGCTTGCAAAAAACAACTGACCCCCGAAAATGACGGCTTCTGCAAGGTTGATCCGGCTTTTTTCAGGAAACTCATCAACGATATTGTTAAAAATTGAAAAAAACATCAGAATCCCAGCAAATCCCGGATGAGGCCGGTGCCAACACCAAAAGCCGGCTGCGGGAAAATCTTGAAGCCATTGCCATCGCCGTTTTGCTGGCGCTTTTTATCCGGGCGTTTGTGGTCCAGGCATTCAAGATCCCTTCAGGATCCATGGAACCCACTTTGCAGGTGGGCGATCACATCCTGGTCAACAAGTTTATCTACGGCATCCGTCTGCCGGTCACCAATACCAAGATGATACCGGTGAGCCGTCCGGAACGCGGGGATATTATGGTGTTTGAATATCCGGTGGAGCCGGAAAAGGACTTTATCAAGCGGGTGGTGGCCCTGCCCGGAGATGTTGTTGAAATCCGGGATAAAAAGGTGTATGTCAATGGCCGGCTTGTTGACCAGTACACGGTCAAGCATACGAAAAAACGGGTGCTGCCGGGCACGGTCAATACCAGGGACAACTTCGGCCCGGTCATTGTGCCGGAAGACGCTTATTTTGTGTTGGGGGACAACCGGGACGACAGTTATGACAGCCGTTTTTGGGGCTTTGTAAAAGACTCGGCCATCAAGGGAGAGGCCTTTATCATTTACTGGTCCTGGGATAAGGACAACTTCGGGGTCCGGTGGGGCCGGATCGGCAAAGTGCTGCACTAATCAGGAAGCCTGCCCATGCAGTGGACAAAAAAGGACGTGCTCGACATTGAGTCGCTTTCAGTGGATGAAATTGAATTCATCTTTGAAACCGCCTTTGGTTTAAAGGAGATTTCAGAACGGCCCATCAAGAAAGTGCCCACCCTCCGCGGCCAGACCATTGTTTTGCTGTTTCTCGAACCCAGCACCCGGACCCGGGTTTCCTTTGATATCGCCGCCAAGCGGCTTTCGGCAGACAGCATTGCCATTGCCGCGGCTTCCAGCAGCATTGTAAAGGGAGAAACCCTGATTGACACGGCCAAAAATCTGCAGGCCATGAAGCCAGATATTCTGGTGGTGCGTCATTCATCGGCCGGCGCCCCGCATCTGCTGGCACGCAATCTCGATATTTCCGTAATCAATGCCGGAGACGGCATGCACGCCCATCCCACCCAGGCGCTGCTGGACATGATGACCGTAAAGGAAAACAAGGGCCGCATAGATGGGTTAAAGGTTTCCATTATCGGGGATATCGCTCACAGCCGGGTGGCCCGGTCCAATATCGCCGGGTTTACCAAGATGGGAGCCACGGTAAGTGTTGCCGGACCGCCCACCATGATGCCCGCGGGCATTGAGCAGCTCGGCGCACATGTGGCACCGGACATGGATGCCGCGGTTTCAGATGCGGATGTGATTATTCTGCTCCGGATTCAAAAAGAGCGCCAACGGCGCTTTTTGTTTCCCACGGAACGGGAATATGCCGCCAGCTACGGACTGAATGCCGCCCGCCTGCGCCGGATCAAGTCCGATGCGCTGATTTTGCATCCCGGACCCATTAACCGGGGCGTTGAAATCGCCCCGGAAGCGGCAGACGGGCCGCATTCCGTGATTCTGGATCAGGTGACCAATGGTGTGGCCCTGCGCATGGCTCTTTTTTATCTGCTGGCAGGAGGTGTGCGGGATGCAAATGTGGATTAAAGGCGGCCGGGTCCTTGATCCGGAAGAATTTGACGGCCCGGCCGATATTCTCGTGCAAGACGGCCGGATTGCCAGGGTGCAGCCGGCAGGACAGGGCAATGAAGCGGATTTTCCGGCCGACGCCGAAGTTATCGACGCCCGGGATCTGCTGTTGGTGCCGGGGCTTGTGGACATGCACGTGCATCTGCGCCAGCCGGGCCAGGAATACAAGGAAACCATTGAAACCGGCACCCGGGCGGCCGCAGCCGGGGGATTTACGGCTGTTTGCTGCATGCCCAACACCTCTCCGGTCAATGACTCGGAATCCGTCACACGCTTTATCATCCAGGAGGCCGGACGTCTGGGGTATGCAAGGGTCTATCCGGTGGGCGCTGTGAGCGTGGGTCTTGAAGGCCGGCAGCTGGCTGAATTCGGGGATCTGAAAGCTGCAGGGGCTGTGGGCGTGTCTGATGACGGTCAGCCGGTTTCCGATGCTCAGCTCATGCGCCGGGCCCTGGAATACGCCCGGGGAATCGGGATCTGTGTGATTTCCCACTGTGAGGAGATGGCCCTGGCCGGGGGGGCCATGAACGAAGGGGTCGTGAGCACCCGGCTGGGACTGGCCGGCATTCCCAATGCAGCGGAAAGCATTATGGTCATGCGCGACATTGCATTAAGCGAGCTCACCGGCACTCCTGTGCATATCGCCCATGTGAGCACCCGACAGTCGGTTGATGCCATCCGTGCGGCAAAGGCCGCAGGTGTCCCTGTGACAGCCGAAACCGCGCCCCATTATTTTACTTTGACCCACGAGGCGGTAAACGCCTATGACACCCATGCCAAGATGAATCCCCCCCTGCGCACGGAAGCCGACCGGCAGGCGGTGATCGCCGGCCTGGCCGACGGCACCATTGATGCGGTGGCAACCGATCATGCGCCCCACGGGGTGCTGGACAAAGAGCTGGAGTTCGATCAGGCGGCAAACGGGATCATAGGGCTGGAAACCGCCCTTAGCCTGGGACTGCGGCTGGTGGACGCCGGTCATCTGAGCCTGGGGCAGCTGATTTCGGCCATGTCCAAAAACCCTGCCCGGATTATCAAAAAAACCTGCGGTCTGGTCCCGGGCCTGCCGGCTGACATCACCCTCATTGATCTTTCCGCCCGGTACACCTACCATGCGGCAGACGGTTATTCCAAAGCCCGCAATACCCCGTTTGATGGTTGGCACTTCAAGGGCCGTGCCAGATATACGATCGTGGGCGGCCAAAAGGTCTTTGATTCGCAAAACCATGCAAACCTGTAAACACTGCTGATTGTTGTTATGACCGAAAAAGCCACATTGCTCATTGTTGACGATGAGCTGAGCATGCGCGAGTTTCTGGAAATCATGCTCGGTGCCGAGGGCTACGGGGTGGATACGGCTGAAAGCGGCCGCCGGGCCAAGGCCATGATCGATGAAAATGCCTATGACCTGATCCTGTGCGATATCCGCCTGGGCGATATCAGCGGCCTGGACGTGCTGCGCCGGGCCAAGGCAAATAATCCGGATACAGTGGTCATTATGATATCCGCTTATGCCACCGCGGAAAATGCGGTGGAAGCCATGAACGAGGGGGCCTATGATTACCTGCCCAAGCCTTTTGACAATGACGAGTTAAAGCAGACCGTTGCCAAGGCCCTGGAGCTCAAGACCCTTTCGGATGAAAAAAAACTGCTTGACGACGAGCTGCAGCAGAGCCTGCATTTCGGACTCCTGGTGGGCAACAGTCCCAGAATGATGCATATCTACGAGGTCATCGAGCAAATTGCGCCCACCCGCACCAACGTGATGATCACCGGGGAAAGCGGCACAGGCAAGGAACTCATTGCCCGGGCCATCCACAACCAAAGCAGCCGCAGTGACAAGCCCTTTGTGGTGATCAACTGCGGCAGCATTCCGGAAACCCTGATGGAAAGCGAGTTTTTCGGATATAAAAAGGGGGCGTTCACCGGTGCTTCCCAGGACAAAAAGGGCCTGTTTGAGGCCGCCCACACCGGCACCATTTTTCTCGATGAAGTGGGCGAATTAAGTCTTCCCATGCAAGTACGCCTGCTGCGGGTTGTCCAGGAGCGCTCCTTTAAGCCGGTTGGCGCCAATGATGACGTGTGCGTGGACATCCGTATTATTTCAGCCACCAACAAGCAGGTTGAAGAAGAAGTCATTGCCGGCCGGTTCCGGGAAGATCTTTACTACCGGCTCAACGTGGTGGAAATCAAGGTGCCGCCCCTGCGGGAGCGAAAAGGCGACCTGCGGGCTCTGGCCCAGCATTTTCTGGAAAAATACGCCCGGGAGGCGGGCAAGGAAATGACCAAGATTTCCTCCTATGCCGTGGATTTGCTCCAGAAATACGATTTTCCCGGAAACATCCGGGAACTGGAAAATCTGATTGAGCGAAGCGTTGCACTGTCGAGCACCAATATTTTGCTGCCCGACAACCTTTCCCTTTCCATTCACAAGCGCCGCTGGATCGAGGGGATTGAAAACCGGCGGTTTGACCTTGATGAGGTGCCCAAGGGCGTGTTTCTCGACAGCATCCTGGAGCAAATCGAGAGAGCCTATCTGGAAAAGGCGCTTTCCTGCACAAACGGCAATAAGCACAAGGCCGCTGAACTGCTTGGCATCACCTTCCGCTCTTTCCGCTACCGGTGCAGCAAGCTGGAAATCGAAAAACCGGAATAGCCTTAAAAGATATTATCCAAATGATCAATATTGAGGGATTAAGCAAAAGCTACGGTGGTCACGTGCTGTTTGATGACGTGAGCCTGCGGGTCCATGCCGGCGAGCGCCTGGGGCTGGTGGGCAGAAACGGGTACGGCAAAACCACCCTGTTTCGGCTGATCATCGGAGATGAGACACCGGATGCCGGAAGCATTTCCCGGCCGAGAAACTACCGGATCGGCCATGTGGCCCAGCAGCTTGAATTTTCCGCGTCCACGGTGCTTGAAGAAGGCATGCGAGGCCTGCCGGCGGATCGGTCAGAGGCCCACTGGGAGGTGGAAAAGATCCTTGCGGGGCTCGGGTTCTGCCAGGCGGATATGCAGCGGGCGCCTGCGGAATTTTCCGGCGGATACCAGGTGCGGCTCAACCTGGCCAAGGTGCTGGTCTCCCGGCCGGACATGCTTTTGCTCGACGAGCCCACCAACTATCTGGATATCACTTCTATCCGCTGGATCCGTCAATTTCTGGTCAACTGGCCGGGAGAGGTTTTTTTGATCACCCATGACAGAAGCTTCATGGACGGGGTGGCCACTCATATCGCCGGGATCCACCGCAGAAAAATCAAAAAGATCGCCGGCAATACGGAAAAATACTATACCCAGATTGCCCAGGAAGAAGAGGTGTATGAAAAAACCCGGCAGAATGACGAGCGCAAGCGCAAAGACATCGAGCGTTTTATCAGCCGGTTTCGGGCCAAGGCCCGCCTGGCCAACCTGGTGCAGTCACGGGTCAAGACCCTTTCGAAGCTCACCCGGAAGGAAAAACTGGAGCAGGCCAAAAATCTGGATTTTTCTTTTAACAGCCCCGGTTTTACAGGAAAATACATGCTCCAGGCGGAAAATCTCGCATTTTCCTATAACAGCGGACAAGCCAGTGAGCCGGCCGCCTGTCTGATTGACGATTTTTCCATGAGCATCGCCCCGGACGAGCGCATCTGCATCATGGGCAGAAACGGTGCCGGAAAAACCACCCTGCTGCGCCTGCTGGCAGGGGAACTGACCCCGCATGCCGGCCGGATTGACAATCATCCCAATGCGGTCAAGGGCCTGTTTGAGCAGACCAATATCCACACCTTATCCGATGAGCGCACTGTGGAAGAAGAAATCCTGGCCGCCAACCCGGACATGGGGCGCCAGACCGCCCGTAGCATCTGCGGGGCCATGCTTTTTGAGGGCGATCAGGCCTTGAAAAAAATCCGGGTGCTTTCCGGCGGAGAAAAATGCCGGGTCATGCTCGGCCGTCTGCTGGCCGCCCCGGCCAATTTCCTGCTGCTCGACGAGCCCACCAATCATTTTGACATGGAGTCGTGTGACGCATTGCTGTCTGCCATTGACGCATTTGACGGGGCCGTGGTCATGGTCACCCACAATGAAATGTTTCTCCATGCCCTGGCCCGGCGCCTGGTGGTTTTCCAGGGCGGCGGAATCCAGGTATTTGACGGCACATACCAGCGTTTTCTGGAAACCGTTGGGTGGGAAGAAGACGAGGCCGCAGCCGGCCGGCGGGAGGCCCCGGGGCAGAAAGCCGCTTGTGCCGGTCAGATCAGCAAGAAGGATTACCGCCGCCTTCGCTCAAAAATCGTGGCGGAAAAAAGCCGGGCGTTAAAGCCGGTGGAAGATGAGATCCAGGCGGTTGAAGACGACATTGTGCAATGGGAGCAGCAGCTCGAGGATTTAAACACCCGGATGCAGGAGGCTTCAGTAAACGGCGGGGGCCGGGAGATCGCCGAACTGTCCCGGGCTTTGCATGAGTGCCGGCAAAACATTGATGCCGGTTTTGAACGCCTTGAATCCCTGTCGGCCAAAGCTGATGCCAAACGGGCGGATTTTGACGCGCAAATGGAACAACTCGACAACCAGCGGCCTTTTTAAAAGATCAAATCCTCTTCCTCCGGCTTCCAGAGAATTTTGTAGAGATCCTCTCTTCTGCTCTGCAGGTTGCGCACGCTTCCCTGCTGCCGCAGTTCCTTTAGCAAATCCAGGTCCAGGTCCACCATCAGCGTCATTTCCGTGTTGGGGGTGGCTTCTGCGGCAATGGCGTCATGGGGAAATGCAAAGTCCGAGGGGGTGAACACCGCGGCCTGGGAATACTGGATGTCCATGTTTTCCACCCGGGGCAGGTTGCCCACGCTGCCGGATATGGCCACATAGCACTCGTTTTCAATGGCCCGGGCCTGGGCGCATCTGCGCACCCGCAGATAGGCGTTTTTGGTGTCGGTCCAGTAGGGCACCAGCAGGATATTCATTCCCTTGTCCACCAGATGGCGGGACAATTCGGGAAATTCAATGTCATAGCAGATCAGAATCCCGATTTTGCCCATGTCCGTGTTAAACACCCGCAGGTCGCTGCCGCCCCGCAACCCCCAGTAAAAGGACTCGTCCGGGGTGATGTGAAGCTTGTACTGGGCATCCCAGGTCCCATCGCGCCGGCAGAGATAGGAGACATTGTAGAGGTGTTCCCCGGAGTATTCCGGCACGCTGCCGGCGATGATGTTGATGTTGTAGGCAAGGGCCATCCGGAGAAACGATTCCCTGAGCGGTTCGGTATATTCAGCCAGCGACCGCATGGACTCGGCCGGGTTTTCCTGGTTGAAATTGCGCAGCAGCGGGGCGTTTAACATCTCGGGAAACAGAATCAAATCCGAATTATAGCCGGCCACGGCATCCACGAAAAATTCCGCCTGCTGGATAAAATCATCAAACGAGGCAAAGGGGCGCATCTGCCACTGCACCACACCGATTCTGGGATAGGCTTTTCTGCCGCCAAACAGTTTTCGCTTTTTTTCATAATAGATATTGTTCCATTCCAGCAGCACTCCGTAGGAGCGCGACTGGCTGTCTTCGGGAATGTAGTTTTTCAGGATTTTTTTGATGTGAAAGTCATTGGCCAGCTGAAAGGACAGGACCGGATCATAGATTTCGTTGTTTTTGACCTTCTGGATGTACTGCTGGGGGGTTAGCTCCTCGTGATACTCGTCATAGCCCGGAATCCGGCCGCCAAAGATGATGCCTTTGAGGTTTAACTCCTCGCAGAGTTCCTTTCTGGCGTCATAAAGGCGCCGGCCCAGACGCAGTCCCCGGTAGTCGGGATGGACAAAGATGTCGATGCCGTAGAGGGCGTCTCCGGCCGGATCATGGCCGCTGATCCGGCTGCCGCCGATAACATCGTCGTAAGAGTGCTTTTCCTCGTAAATATCGGCGTTGACAATAATGGCAAGGGCTGCGGCCACCACCTTGCCCTTGTCCTCGATGCAGATCTGACCTTCGGGGAACCGGTGTATCAGGGTGTGAAATTCACTTCTGTCCCAGGCCCCCATCTTGTCGGGATAGACCCGGTCCATGATTTCCTTGACATCCGGGTAGTCCCGGGTGATTAAATTGCGAAGCTTGAGTTTGTGTTCCGATGTTTGGCTGGTGGTATCCATTCTGTTCCTTTTGGGCTGTTGCTTTTGGCTTTTGTTTCAGTTCCGGGCCCTGCCTGCGGACCTTGCTGTAGCTGCAAAAAGTCGCTTTAACCTGCCTGATTTCATGCAAGTTGACACACCGGGCGAATCCGGCTATATAATAGGTATAGGTTCACATGTCCATAATAAAAAATGATGGCGACGTAAAAAGTTCAATATCTGCGTTACGCGCAATTTCTTAGAATTTCACGTACGGCTAAGTACGCTGCATTCTTCGAAATTGCGCAAGCCTTGATCTTGAACTTTTTACGGCACCATCTAAAATCAGACTTTTTACGGTGCCATCAAAAATATTTAAGGAAAAAATTAAGCATATGTCAAATCGCCGCCAGATGTCGGGCCAGGAAATGATTCAGCTTGTTTGGGGTGCGGCCCTGCTGTTGATGGGGGTGGCCTTTTTCTTCCGGATTCCCCTGATCATGGAGCAGGTTGCCGAAATTGAACATTTTGACTCCGTCCGGATCTTTTTGCACATTGCCTTTTATTTCATGGCCATTATTCTGGCCGGCGGTGGGATTCAGAGATTGTACCGTTTCCGGAAGACCCGGGAAGACACCGACGTTTAGGTTTTCGCAGTTTTGCCAAATCGGTTTTCAGAAGCATTGGAAAAAACCATGAACAATGTTAAGCCCTTTAATATGAAGTCCGGGAAAAAAAATGACAAAGCCGATGCCTGTTATTTAAAGTCGGAAGTGGCCTACCGCAGCAAGCTTCAGGAAATCAGCAATGCGGTGTATGCGGCCTCGGATATTGACGGCATCCTCATTGACGCGGCCGGCGACATTGTTGAAATCATGGGAGCCCGGCGCATTACCATTTACTATATCGACGGCATCCAACGGGAACTGGTCTCCAGGTTCAAGTCCGGCGATGAGATCAATGAAATCCGGGTTCCTGTCAACAAGCACAGCATTGCCGGTTACTGCGCGGTGACCCGGCAGATGGTCAATATCAGAAACGTCTATGATGCACGGGAACTTGCCGGCATTGATCCGGAGTTGGGCTTTGACCGGTCCTGGGATGAGAAAACCGGTTTTGAAACCCGCCAGGTGCTGGCCGCGCCGATTGTGTTTCAATCCGTTGTACTGGGTGCGATTCAGCTCATTAACCGCAAAAAGGGCGGGCCCTTTTCAGCCGGGGATGAAAAAAAGCTTTCCGAACTGGCAACGATCCTGGGCATTGCTCTTTACAAGCAGCAGCAGATGACCGCCCGGCTCAAAGGCCGGTTTAACCTGCTGCTGGAAAATTATATCATCACCCGGGAAGAACTCGATGATGCCGTAATTGCCGCCAGGGAGCGCAACAAACCGGTGGAGCGCTTCCTTGTCGAAGACATGGAGATCGACAAGTCCGATGTCCTAAAGTCTTTGAGCCGGTATTACAACCTGCCTGCCGTGGAATACAGCGATGATATGGATCTGCCGGCCGATATCATCGCAGGGCTGGATCCCGGCATGATGGAAAAACAGGAATGCGTTCCGGCGGGTTTTGAAAACGGGGATCTGCTTGTGGCCATGGCTGACCCGGGGGATCTGGAATGCCTTGCGCGGATCCGGGAACAGTTTTCCGGTTACACGGTTCGTGCGGCCGTGGCCATGAAAAAAGATGTTTTAAACATGCTCCGTTTGGCGGCGGACATGCAATCCCGGCCGGCCAGGTCTCTGCAAACCCATGTTCTGACCGCCTCCGGGCCGGTGGACCAGCGGGATGAAAGCAGCGCTTTGTTGACTGAAAAAAGTCCTGAAGTGGCTGAATTTCTGCGCAATCTCCTGGCAGAAGCCTGCAGGCGGGGTGCTTCTGCCATCCATTTCGAGCCGGAGCCGGATCAAATGGAAATCAGGGTGCGCTTTCGGACTGACGGGGTTTGCGCACCCGGTTCGACAATTTCCGGCAGCCTTTACAAGTCCGTACTGGAGCGGGTCAGGGCCATGGCAGGCCTGGATATTGCCCGGACGGGTCCCCATCAGCATGGCCGGTTGCGGTTTCAATCTGAAGAGGGCCGGGATGCGGTTTTTCAGGTGACCATTATTGCCACTGCAGGCGGCCGGGAGGATCTGGTGATGCGGATGCAGCCTGCGGCAGCGCCCATGTCCATCGACGCCCTGGGCCTTGGCACAAATACCCGGCAGGCGTTTGCACATGCGCTTGAACACGCTCACGGGCTGATCCTTGTTTCCGGCCCCCCGAAATCCGGGCGAACCACCACACTGCACGCGGCTTTGGCGCAAATCAACGCAGAAGAAAAAAAGATCTGGACCGCGGAAAAAAACCTGGAAATCCTCCAGCCAGGGCTTCGGCAGGTCCGGGTGGAGCCGGCGGCCGGCTATGATTATGCCGTCGCCCTGGAGTCATTTGTTTATGCAGATGCCGACAGCATTTTAATTGACGATATGCCGGACGGCAAAACCGCCAATGCGGCTGTTTCCGCATGCCTGTCCGGCAAACTGGTTTTATCGGGATTTACTGGTCCGGGTGCTCCCGAGACCCTGGCCCGGCTTGTTGTCATGGATGCAGATGCCTTTCATCTCGCAGAGGCTTTGATTTGCATTTTGTCCCAGCGCCTGGTGCGGACCCTTTGCACCCGGTGCAGGCAGGCCAGGCATCCGGGACGCAAAGAATATGATCAATTGGTATCCCTCTACGGCAAAGCCGCTTTTGCCCGGGATATAGACATTGCGTTTTCCAAAAATCTGACGTTTTATGCCCCGGCCGGATGTCCGGAATGCAGCCATACCGGATACAAGGGGCAGACCGGGATTTTTGAACTGCTTTCTGTCACCGACGAGATCCGGGACATTATCCAGACCCGGCCCCCGGGCCGGCACCTGGGTCCCATGATCCGGGAGCATGCTGTTTCCAGGGGCATGAGCACACTGTTTCAGGACGGAATCGCCAAGGTTTTTGCCGGACACTGCGACCTGGCGCAAGTGCGCAGGGCCTGTTTGTCCTGACCTTAGAAAAAATTTACCCCTGAATTTGTTTTGGCTTCGGATTATACTTGACAGGCCCGATTGGCTGGTATTATAACGCTGATAAGGTAAGTAACACTTACATACACTGCAGAACACAGGAAAACCGGCATGCAGCAAAGCCGTCTGAATTCCCACCGGAACCAAACACATATTGCGGGGTACGCATCATGAAAGTACTGCACATTGATCACATCGGCGTGGCTGTCAACAGCAATCAGGAAAGCAAAACCTTCTGGTCCGACATTCTGGGCCTGCCCTTTGAGGGCGAGGAAACCGTGACCGAGCAAAAGGTCAAAACCGCATTTTTTCCTGTGGACAAAAGCGAGGTGGAACTGCTGGAATCCACGGCAGAAGACGGCCCCATTGCCAAGTTCATTGAGAAAAAGGGGCAGGGCGTTCATCACATCGCCTTCCGGGTCGAAGACATTGAGGGCGCACTGGCCGAACTCAAGGAAAAAGGCATAAAACTCATTGATGAAAAACCGCGTATAGGCGCCGGCGGGGCCAAAATCGCCTTTATTCACCCCAAGGCCACAGGCGGGGTGCTGGTGGAACTCTCAGAGAGATAAAAAGGCGCCGTAAAAGTCCAATATCTGCGTTACGCGCAATTTCTCAGAATTTCACGTACGACTAAGTACGCTGCATTCTTTGAAATTGCGCAAGCCTTGATCTTGAACTTTTTACGGCATCATCTGAAATCAGACTTTTTACGGTGCCATCAAAAGATAACATCCACGAACCAAACATAACGGAGAGCGACATGGCCGAACATCCCGAAAAACCCAGATGGATTGATCTTGCCAAAAAGGAATTGAAAAACAAGCCGGTTGAATCCCTTGAAAAGAAAACCCCGGAAGGCATTGCCTTAAATCCTTTGTACACGGCTGAAGACATTGAGGGCCTTGATTTTGTCAACACCCTGCCGGGATTTTCTCCGTTTGTCCGCGGCCCCCGGGCGACCATGTACGCGGGACGGCCATGGACCATCCGCCAGTATGCCGGTTTTTCCACTGCCCGGGAATCCAACGAATTTTACAAGCGCAACCTGGCAGCCGGGCAAAAGGGGCTGTCAGTAGCCTTTGACCTGGCCACTCACCGGGGATATGACTCGGATCACCCCCGGGTGACCGGTGATGTGGGAAAAGCCGGGGTTCCCGTGGATACGGTGGAGGACATGAAGATCTTGTTTGATGAGATCCCCCTGGACAAAATGACCGTGTCCATGACCATGAACGGGGCGGTATTGCCGGTTCTGGCCGGCTATATCGTGGCGGCCGAAGAGCAGGGCGTCTCCCAGGAAAAACTGGCCGGCACCATTCAGAATGACATTTTAAAGGAATACCTGACCCGCAACACCTACATTTATCCGCCGGATCCGTCCATGCGGATCGTCTCGGATATTATCGGGTATTGCTCGGCCAACATGCCCAAGTTCAACACCGTGAGCATCAGCGGCTATCACATGATGGAAGCCGGGGCCGACTCGGTGCTTCAGACCGCCTTTACCCTGGCAGACGGGCTGGAATATGTGCGCGCCGCCCTGGATGCCGGCCTGGAAATCGATTCGTTTGCCCCGCGCCTGTCGTTTTTCTTTGGCGTGGGGATGAATTTTTTCATGGAAATTGCCATGCTCCGGGCCGCCCGCTATTTGTGGGCCGATTTGATGAAGCAGTTCAATCCAAAGGATCCGCGCTCCACCATGCTGCGCACCCATGTGCAGACATCAGGCTGGAGCCTGACCCAGCAGGATCCGTACAACAATATCATCCGCACCACCCTGGAAGCCCTGGCAGCGGTTCTGGGCGGGACCCAGTCGCTTCACACCAACGCGTTTGACGAGGCGGTCAGCCTTCCCACGGACGTTTCCGCCCGGGTGGCCAGAAACACCCAGTTGATCATCCAGGAGGAATCTCAGATCACCAGCGTGGTCGATCCCCTGGGCGGCTCATATTATGTTGAATCGCTCACCAACAAGATGATCGAACAGGCCCGCGCCATTATCGATGAAGTCGAGGAATTGGGCGGCATGGCCAAGGCCATTGTGGAGGGCATGCCCAAGATGCGCATCGAAGAGGCTGCCGCCCGCCGCCAGGCCCGAATTGATCAGGGAAGGGACGTCATCATCGGGGTCAACAAATATCCGGTGGAGGAAGAAACCGAAATCGCGGTGCGCGAGATTTCCGAATCCGTTCGCGACGAGCAGGTCAAATGGATAAACGAAATCCGCGAAAAACGCGATGAAAACGAGGTCCGTCGCACTCTGGAGGCCCTGACCAACTGCGCTGAATCCGGGGGCAATCTGCTCGAAGCCTGTATTCCCGCCATCCGCGCCCGGGCCACTGTCGGGGAGGTCACAGAGGCCATGGAAAAGGTTTTTGGTCGATATGTGGCCACCACTCAGTGCATTTCCGGGGTGTATGCCGGGGAATACCAGGATGATGAGATCATTGCCGCCATCCGCAAACGCGTGGATGAATTTTCCGAAAATCAAGGCCGCCGTCCCCGGATTCTGCTGACCAAGATGGGGCAGGACGGCCATGACCGGGGCGTGAAAGTGGTGGCCACGGCATATGCGGACCTGGGCTTTGATGTGGATTTAAGCCCCATGTTCCAGACCCCGGAGGAAGCCGCCAAGATCGCGGTGGAAAACGATGTGCATGTGGTGGGCGTCTCCAGTCTGGCCGGCGCCCACAAGATCCTGGTTCCGCAACTGATCGAGGAACTCAGGAAGCAGGGTGCAGAAGACGTGCTGGTGGTCGTCGGCGGCATCATCCCGCCGGTTGACTATGATTTTCTCTATAAAACCGGCGTGGCCAAGGTTTTCGGCCCCGGTACCATGGTGACCGATTCGGCCAACCAGGTATTAAACGCCCTGAAATAATATGCCTGAACATGCCGCATACTATATCGATGGGGTCCGGGCGCAAAACCGCAAGGCGATTTCCAAGACCATCACCTTGATTGAATCCGCACTGCCCGGCCACCGGGAATTAACCTACCAGGTGTTAGACGGCCTGCTGCCATATACCGGCCAGGCCGTGCGCCTGGGCATTACGGGTGTTCCGGGCGTTGGCAAAAGCACCTTTATTGAAACCCTCGGCCTCCGGCTCATTGAAAAAGGCCGGAAGGTTGCCATTTTGGCGGTGGATCCCAGCAGCGCCAAAAGCGGCGGCAGCATCATGGGGGATAAAACCCGCATGGAAAAACTGGCCGCCAATTCTGAGGCCTTTATCCGGCCCTCGCCCTCTGGCGGGACCTTGGGCGGTGTTGCCCGAAAGACCCGGGAAACCATCCTGGTGCTGGAGGCGGCCGGATACGATGCGGTCATGGTGGAAACCGTGGGCGTGGGCCAGTCCGAGTTTTCCGTGGCTTCCATGGTGGATTTTTTCCTGGTGCTGCTGCTGGCCGGTGCCGGAGATGAACTCCAGGGCATCAAGCGCGGCATCATCGAGCTGGCCGATGCCATTGCGGTCAACAAGGCCGACGGTGAAAACTTTTTCCGGGCGGAAAAGGCCAGAAAAGACTATGAAAATGCTTTGCACATGATGGCCCCCAGGAGCGATTCCTGGCAGCCGCCGGTGCTGACCTGCAGCGCCCTTGAAATGACCGGTATTGATGAGATCTGGGACACGGTGCTTTCTCACCGCAAGCAGATGCAGGCTTCAGGGGCCCTTGAGCGAAGACGCCGGGAACAGGCCCGGCAATGGTTTGAATTTCTTGTGGAGCAGGGACTCAAAGACTGGTTTTACGGGCTCGGACAAGTCCGGGCGCTTCTGCCGGAACTCACCCGGCGCCTTGAAGACGGGGAGACAACGGCCATGGCCGCAGCCAGACAGCTGCTGGACCTGGTCACGCACGAACATGAAAGGACACAGATATGAGCGGAGTTTCGGACAAGATCAAGGAGCTTCTTGAAAAAAAAGCCCGCATGCGGGAAATGGGAGGCGAAAAGGCCGTTGCCAAGCAGCAGGAAAAGGGCAAGTTAACCGCCCGGCAGCGACTGGAACATCTTTTTGACGCCAACACGTTCCGGGAAATTGATATTTTTGTCAAGCACCGGTGCGTGAATTTCGGCATGAATGAAGTCGACGTTCCCTCCGACGGGGTGGTCACCGGCCATGGCCGTGTCAACGGCCGGCCGGTGTTCGCCTTTGCACAGGATTTTACGGCAAGGGCCGGCACCCTCGGCGAGATGCATGCCAGCAAGATCTGCAAGATCATGGATCTGGCCATGAAATCCGGGGTTCCTGTGGTGGGATTCAATGATTCGGGCGGCGCGCGGATCCAGGAAGGTGTGGATGCCCTTCGCGGCTACGGCGAGATTTTTTACAGAAATTCCATTGCTTCCGGCGTGATTCCCCAGATTTCCGCCATCATGGGACCCACCGCCGGCGGTGCGGTCTACTCGCCGGCCATGACGGACTGGGTGTTTATGGTCAAAAAGACCAGCCACATGTTTATCACCGGTCCCCAGGTGATCAAAAGCGTCACCGGAGAGGAAATTTCCTTTGAGGACCTGGGCGGTGCCACCACCCACAATGAAAAAAGCGGGGTGGCTCATTTTGCCTGTGACTCTGACGAACACGCCATTGAGCGTATCCGGGACATGCTGTCCTATCTGCCGGCCAACAACATGGAGGACCCGCCTGCGGCCGATACCGGCGATGATCCGGAAAGGCGCGATGAACGCCTGGACACGATTATCCCGGCCGATTCCAACCAGTCCTACGACGTCAAGGATGTGATTGGCGCAATCGTGGACAACGGCGATTTTTTCGAGCCCCATGAGCACTACGCCAAAAACATCGTGGTGGGCTTTGCCCGGCTAAACGGCCGGACAATCGGCATTATCGCCAACCAGCCCAAGTTTTTGGCCGGGTGTCTCGACATTGACGCCTCTGATAAGGCCACCCGGTTTATCCGGTTTTGTGACGCATTTAATATTCCCTTGCTGACCTTTGCGGACGTGCCCGGTTACATGCCCGGCAGCGACCAGGAACACGGGGGCATCATCCGGCACGGCGCCAAGCTGCTGTGGTGCTATTCCGAGGCAACGGTGCCCAAGCTGGTTGTGATTTTGCGCAAGGACTACGGCGGGGCCTATATTGCCATGAGCTCCAAGCATCTGGGCGCAGACATGGCCTTTGCCTGGCCGTCTGCGGAAATTGCGGTCATGGGCGCAGAAGGGGCGGCCAATATTATCTATCGCAAAACCATCGATAATTCGGAAGATCCGGTGGCCACGCGCAAGGAAAAGGTGGAGGAATACCGGGATCTGTTTTCCAATCCTTACGTGGCCGCAAACCGCGGATATATCGATGACGTGATTGTGCCCAGTGAAACCCGGCCGCGGCTTATCGAGGCCCTGGATATCCTGTGCACCAAGCGTCAGAGCCTGCCGCCGAAAAAGCACGGCAATATTCCGGCATAACAAGGGGGTTGAAGATGGAAAAGAAAAAACAGGCCGCACTTGCCGCAGTGCTGCATTATCTGGACTGCGAAAAGGCTGCGCAGGCAGAAGCTGAAACCGGCTGGCAGCAGGCCACTGACCAGGGCCGGGCCAGGATGCCGGACGGTTATGTGAGCCCATGGGCTTTGAGCGGCCGGCAGGCACAGATGCAGATGCGGACCATGGTACAGATGAAGGTGTTTTAGCAGGGCTTGTGTCAATACATGCAAAAATATGAAACTATTTATAGCAAAAATTAATCCATAAGGTGAGGAGATCTGGGTATGACCGAACACCATGAACTCAAGCAGACTGAAGTCAAATACGGCGTGGATCGCCCCAGGGCGGCCAATCCGGTCAAAATCGAGGATCTGACCCTGCGCGACGGGCACCAGTCCCTGTTTGCCACCCGCGGCCGTACCGAGGACATGATACCTGTGGCGGAAATGATCGATGATATCGGTTTCTGGGCCGTTGAGGTCTGGGGCGGGGCCACGTTTGATACCATGCACCGGTTTTTAAACGAAGATCCGTGGGAGCGGCTGCGCACCCTGAAGCGTTATATCAAGAAAACCCCTTTTTCCATGTTGCTTCGCGGCCAGAACCTGGTGGGCTACCGCAATTATCCCGATGATGTGGCAAGGGCCTTTGTGGAGCGGACCGCGGAAAATGGCATGGACATTTTCCGCACCTTTGACGCACTCAATGATTTTCGCAATTTTGAAACCGTGGTCGAGGTGATCAAGAAATGCGGCAAGCATTTCCAGGGATGTGTCTGCTATTCCATGACAGAGCCGCGTATGGGCGGTGAGGTCTACAATATCGACTATTATCTTAAAAAGGCCCGAGAACTCGAAGACATGGGGGCGGATACCATCTGTGTCAAGGACATGGCCGGCCTGCTGTCGCCTTATGACGCATTTGAACTCATAAAGGCCCTGAAGGAAAACGTCAAGGCACCCATTCATCTTCACAGCCATTTCACCTCGGGCATGGCGCCTTTGACGCATATGAAAGCCATTGAAGCGGGCGTGGACATCATTGACACCTGCATGACCCCTTATGCCTACCGCACATCGCATCCGGCCATCGAGCCCATGGTGATGTCGCTTCTGGGCACCAACCGGGACACGGGCTTTGATATCCGTGCCCTGGCCGCCATCAACGAGAAGCTGGAAAAAGACATCCTGCCCAAGTACAAGTACCTGCTGGATGACTCCAAGGTGTCGGTGATCGACATCAACGTCCTGCTGCACCAGACTCCCGGTGGCATGCTTTCCAACCTGGTCAACCAGCTGCGGGAAATGGATGCTTTGGACCGCATTGACGAGGTCTACAAGATGCTGCCCAAGGTCAGAAAGGACCTGGGCCAGGTGCCCCTGGTCACGCCGACAAGCCAGATCGTGGGCATCCAGACGGTCAATAACGTGCTGTTTGACGATGAAAACGAAAGCTATAAGATGATCACTTCCCAGGTCAAGGACCTGTGCTACGGCCTGTACGGCACGACCCCGGCCGGGGTCGACCCGGAGGTTCAGAAAAAGGCCCTCAAGGGCTACCCCCGGGGCGAGCAACCCATTGAATGCCGGCCAGCCGAAATTCTGGAGCCGGAACTGGAAGCCGCCAAAGAGGCGGTCAAGGATATCACAACAGATATTGATGACGTGCTTATCTATGCCCTGTATCCGGTCACCGGAAAGAAATTTCTGAAATACAAGTACGGACTGGAGTCCCCGCCTGATTCCCTGAAGCCCAGGACCCTGGAAGAGGCCAGAAAGGAAGAGGACCTGATCCGGAAGGTGCGCACCGGCGAACTCAAGGACGTGCTGGAAAAAGCCGAGAAAAAGGGCCAGGCCCCGGAAGGCGACAATGTCCGCAAATTCAATGTTTTTGTGGACGGCGAGGAATTTGAGGTGGCGGTTGAAGATACGGGCATGCCCTTTGTGACCGCAGCACCCCAGCAGGCTGCTCCAGCCCCGGCCGGCCCCCGCAGGGCGGGCGGCCAGGCAGCCCCTGCGGCCCGTCCGGCGCCTTCTTCGCAGAAATCCGAAGCTGCCGGGCAAAAGGCCGAAGCGCCTGCGGCGGCTAAAAAACCGGCTGCTTCCGTTGAGGGCCATCCCATCAAGGCGCCCATGCCGGGCACTGTGGTGCGCTATGAGAAAAAAGAAGGTGACACCGTGGCCGAAGGGGATACGGTTGTGATCCTGGAGGCCATGAAAATGGAAAACTCCCTGACAACGCCCGTAGCCGGTACGGTCAAGGCCATTGGTTTTTCCGAAGGCGATTCAGTGGCCAAAAACGACGTGCTTTGCGTGATTGCATAGAAACGGAGCAAATGACTTATGAAGATACACGAATACCAGGCCAAACAGCTGTTTTCCCAATACGAGATACCCATTCCCCGGGGCGCGGTGGCCAACAGCCCTGATGCGGCCAAATCCGAAGCCGAAACCCTGGGCGCATTTCCCGTGGCGGTCAAGGCCCAGATTCATGCGGGCGGCCGGGGCAAGGGCGGAGGGGTCAAGATCGCAAAGGATCCGGCTGAAGTGGAAAAATATGCCGGTGATATCATCGGCATGAATCTGGTCACCCCACAGACCGGAGCCGAAGGTCAGCCCGTCAAACGGGTGCTCATAGAAAGCGGACTGGAGATTGAAAAGGAGCTTTACCTGAGCCTGATGACCGACCGGGAATCGGCCGAGGTGCTGATCATGGCCAGCGAGGCCGGGGGCATGGACATTGAAACCGTGGCCGCTGAAACGCCTGAGAAAATCATCAAGGTGTATGTCAATCCCCTGTCTGGCATCTATCCCTATCACTGCCGGCAGGCGGCATTCGGGTTAAACCTGGGAAAGGATCTGCTAAAGCCGTTTTCCCGGATGCTGACCCGGCTCTATAAGCTGCTGATGGAAAAAGACGCCTCCCTGGTGGAAATCAACCCCCTGGTGATCACCAAAGACCAGGAGTTAATCGCCCTGGATGCCAAAATTAATTTTGATGACAACGCGCTTTACCGGCAGAAGGATGTGGCGGAAATGCGCGATTTGGACGAGGAAGACCCACTGGATGTGGAAGCCTCCAAATATAACCTCAACTACATTAACCTTGACGGCACCGTGGGCAACATGGTCAACGGCGCGGGCCTGGCCATGGCGGTGATGGACACCATCAAGCTGGCCGGTGCCGAGCCCGCCAACTTCCTTGATGTGGGCGGCGGAGCCACCGCGGAAATGATTGAAAACGGTTTCCGGATCATTTTGTCAGACAGAAAGGTCAAAGCCATTTTGATCAATATATTCGGCGGAATTCTGCGCTGCGATGTGCTGGCCGAAGGCGTTGTCAAGGCGGCCAAAAACACCCAGATCGACGTGCCCCTGGTGGTGCGCATGGAAGGCACCAACGTGGAAGAGGGCCGCCAAATACTTGCCGAATCCGGACTGGAGATACAAACGGCCCGGGATCTGGCTGATGCCGGGGAGAAAGTGGCTGCACTGGTATAAATTTCGAATCAAACATGATGGTGCCGTAAAAAGTCCTAAAACGGATATCACCGTCAATCACTAAAGAGACAAATTATTGATTTTATTTAACACTTAATCACTTAAAACTTAACACTGCCTGTAAAAAAGACTTTTTACAGGCTTATCAAACATGAAGAACATGAAGGTCATGAAGAAAAAACCGGAAAAATGACCGGTTTGGTGTTCTTCATGATGATCAATAGTGAATGCAATCAGCTGAGGAAACCCATATGAGTATATTCGTGGATGCAGATACCCGGGTGGTGGTTCAGGGGATTACCGGAAAAGAAGGGCAGTTTCATGCCCGGCAGTGCGTTGAATACGGCACCAATGTGGTTGCCGGAGTCACCCCGGGCAAGGGCGGACAAAAAATGGATGAAGTGCCGGTGTTTAACTCCGTGGCCGCTGCCGTGGCCGAGACCGGCGCCAACTGCAGCCTGATTTTCGTGCCCCCGCCGTTTGCCGCAGATGCTGTCATGGAGGCCGCAGACGCCGGCGCGGACGTGATTGTCACCATCACCGAGGGCATTCCCGTACTGGACATGATGCGGGTGAAACACTATCTCAAATCAAAGCCGTGCCGACTGATCGGCCCCAACTGCCCGGGCATCATCACACCGGGTGCGGCCAAGGTGGGCATCATGCCCACCCCGATTCACAAGGCCGGCGGTCCCATTGGCGTGGTTTCGCGCTCCGGGACCCTGACCTATGAAGTGGTTTACCAGTTAACCCAGCAGGGAATCGGCCAGACCACGTGCATCGGCATTGGGGGTGATCCGGTCAACGGCACCAATTTCATCGATTGTCTGGAAGCTTTTGAGGCAGACCCTGCGACCAAAGGCGTGGTCATGGTGGGCGAAATCGGCGGCAGCGCCGAGGAGCAGGCCGCGCAATTTATCAAGGAGCGGATGTCCAAACCGGTGGTCAGCTTTATCGCCGGGATGACCGCCCCTCCGGGCCGGCGCATGGGCCATGCAGGCGCCATTATTTCCGGGGGCTCAGGCACGGCCCAGGGCAAGGTCGAGGCGTTGAAGGCCGCGGGCGTGCACGTTTGTGAAAACCTCGGCCGCATCGGCGAGCTTTGCGCCAAAGTGTTTTGATATAGATTGCCTGAAGCCTTAAAGGGCTGATCCATTAACCTAAACAGTGACAAACTCGTAAAAAGTCTGATTTTAGATGGGGCCGTAAAAAGTTCAAGATCAAGGCTTGCGCGATTTTGAAGAATGCAGCGTACTCAGCCGTACGTGAAATTCTGAAAAATTGCGCGTAACGCAGATATTGGACTTTTTACGGTTCCATCAAACATTGATTATTTTTTATCCGGGAGCGGATGACATGAACTGGTTTACACAAAACATTTCCACCGCCATCGGCAAAAAGCTGCTCATGGCGGTCACCGGCTTCGGCTTTGTGGGGTTTATCCTCATGCACCTGGCCGGGAACCTGAGTTTTTATTTCGGCAAGGACGCGTTTTTGAAATACGTGGAAACCCTGCACACACTGGATCCCATCATTGTGGTGGTGGAATTGGTGCTGCTGGCCCTCGCGGTTATTCATGTGAGCACCGGCACGATTTTGTTTTTCCAGAACCGCCGGGCGCGTACCACGCGCTATGCAGTCAATAAAACCGCCGGGGGCCGAACCATTGGTTCGCGCACCATGCCCTATACCGGGTTTCTGATCCTGCTGTTTGTGATCCTGCATTTGTCGCAGTTTCATTTTATTGACCATGCAGTGCAGACGCCCTGGGACGCGGCGGTGGATACTTTCAATAACGGATTGTTTGCCCTCATCTACATGGCAGCCGTGATCCTTGTGGGCATCCACATCCGGCACGGTTTCTGGAGCCTGTTTCAGACCCTGGGGTTGAATAACGAAAAATACATGCCCCTGATCCAGACAATCGGCATTGTGATTGCCGTTGCCGCGGCAGTGGGGTTTTTCTTTGTTCCTGTCTATATCCGTGCGGTTATATAAGAAAAGGGGTGGTACATGACACTTGAATCCAAAATACCGGCCGGGCCCTTGCAGGACAAGTGGGACCGGCATCGTTTCGAGCTCAAGCTGGTCAACCCGGCCAACAAAAAGAAATTCAACATCATTGTTGTGGGCACGGGGCTGGCCGGGGCGTCGGCTGCGGCAACGCTTGCCGAGCTGGGCTATAACGTCAAAAATTTCTGCATCCAGGATTCTCCCAGAAGGGCCCACAGCATTGCGGCCCAGGGCGGAATCAATGCAGCCAAAAATTACGCCAATGACGGTGACAGCATTTGGCGGCTGTTTTATGACACGGTCAAGGGCGGCGATTTCCGGGCCAGGGAGGCCAATGTCTACCGTCTGGCCCAGCTCAGCGTCAACATCATCGACCAGTGCGTGGCCCAGGGTGTCCCTTTTGCCCGGGAATACGGCGGGCTGCTCGACAACCGCTCCTTTGGCGGCGCCCAGGTGTCACGCACATTCTACGCCAAGGGCCAGACCGGCCAGCAATTGCTGCTCGGGGCCTACAGTTCGCTCATGCGCCAGGTCAATGCCGGAAAGGTGGAGATTCTTCCCAGGCGCGAGATGCTGGATGTGGTGCTTGTAGACGGAAAGGCCCGGGGCATTGTGGTGCGCAACCTGGTTACCGGAGAACTGGAATCCCACAGCGCCCACGCGGTGGTGCTGGCGACCGGCGGCTATGGAAACGCCTATTTCCTCTCCACAAATGCCATGTCGTCAAATGTCACGGCTGCATACCGGTGCTATAAAAAAGGGGCGCATTTTGCCAACCCCTGCTTTACCCAGATTCATCCCACCTGCATTCCCGTGCACGGCACCTACCAGTCCAAGCTCACGCTCATGAGCGAAAGCCTGAGAAATGACGGCCGGGTCTGGGTGCCCAAAGAACCCGGGGACAACCGGCCGCCTGGCCAGATCCCCGAATCTGAGCGGGATTATTACCTGGAGCGCAAGTACCCGAGCTTCGGCAACCTGGTGCCAAGGGATGTGGCCTCACGAAATGCCAAGGAGCAGTGTGACATGGGCAAGGGCGTGGGCGAAACCGGCCTTGCCGTGTACCTTGATTTTGCCGATGCCATCGCCAGAGACGGCCGGGATGTGATTGCCGGCAAATACGGTAATCTGTTTGAAATGTATGAAAAAATTACCGGAGAAGATCCCTATCAGACGCCCATGAAGATCTATCCGGCCGTGCACTATACCATGGGCGGCCTGTGGGTGGATTATAACCTGATGACCACCATTGACGGGCTGTTTGCCCTGGGCGAGGCCAATTTTTCCGATCACGGGGCCAACCGCCTGGGCGCCAGCGCCCTGATGCAGGGGCTGGCAGACGGCTATTTTATCATTCCCTATACCATCGGCGGCTATCTGGCCGGCACGAAACTGCCGGAGGTGGATGCCTCGGCCCCGGAATTTGCGGAATCCAGGTCGCAGATCCAGTCCCAGGTGGACAAGCTGCTTTCCGTGTCCGGAAAACGCACAGTGGCGGATTTTCACAGGACCCTGGGAAATATTCTGTGGGATTATTGCGGCATTGCCAAGGAGGAAGAAAGCCTGAAAAAAGCCAAGCAGATGATCGCCGAGCTGCGGGCGGAGTTCTGGGAAAACGTTACCGTGCCCGGAGATGCGGCTGATTTCAACCAGGCCCTGGAAAATGCGGGCCGGGTGGCGGATTTCATGGAATTCGGCGAGCTGATGGTCACAGACGCCCTGGAGCGCAAGGAGTCCTGCGGGTGCCATTTTAACACGGCCTACCAGACAGAGGACCATGAGGCACTGCGCGATGATGACAACTACTGCCACGTATCGGTATGGCAATACACGGGCGCGGATTCAGATCCCGTACTGCACACCGAGCCTCTTGAATTTGAAAACGTGGAACTGACCCAGAGGAGCTACAAGTAAATGAGTACCCAAACCATTGACCTGACCCTCAAGGTCTGGCGTCAGCATAAAAACAATCCCCGGGGATCTTTGGAAACCTATCCGGCCAAAGGCATTTCAACAGACATGTCGTTTCTGGAAATGCTCGATGTTGTCAACGAGCAACTCACCGCAGAGGGCATCGAACCCATTGCCTTTGATCATGACTGTCGGGAGGGCATCTGCGGGATGTGCGGGGCTGTTGTCAACGGCCGGGCCCACGGGCACATGCCCGAGACCACCCTGTGTCAGTTGCACATGCGGCATTTCAAAAACGGGGATACCATCGTGATCGAACCCTGGCGGGCCCGGGCCTTTCCTGTGATCAAGGATCTTGTGGTGGACCGAAACGCCCTGGACAAGATCATCCAGGCCGGCGGCTATATTTCCATTAACGCCGGCGGCCCCCAGGACGGCAATGCCATCCCCGTCCCAAGAGACAATGCGGAAAAAGCCTTTAATGCTGCAGCCTGCATCGGCTGCGGGGCGTGCGTGGCCGCATGCCCCAATGCCTCGGCCATGCTGTTTGCCGGGGCCAAGATCTCCCATCTGGCGCTTTTGCCCCAGGGCCGCCCAGAGGCCAAAAAGCGGGCCCTGTCCATGGTGCGGGCCATGGATACGCTGGGATTCGGCAATTGCTCAAACGAGGCCGAATGCGAGGCCGAGTGTCCCAAGGGCATTTCCATCCGGGAAATCGCCCGGATGAACCGGGAGTTTATCAAGGCGGCATTGTCCTAGATTTGTA
The DNA here is from genome assembly GCF_055149105.1 of Desulfosalsimonas sp. Classification (NCBI taxonomy): domain Bacteria; kingdom Pseudomonadati; phylum Thermodesulfobacteriota; class Desulfobacteria; order Desulfobacterales; family Desulfosalsimonadaceae; genus Desulfosalsimonas; species Desulfosalsimonas sp. The sequence goes on from NZ_JBSRLA010000010.1 coordinate 36,182, forward strand.
TTTTCCCCAAAGCCGTGTTATAGACCTGAAAATGTGGATAAAAGAGTTCTTTTTTGATCAATGTGAATCAATACGCGGCTTTGGGGAGGAATCATGAAAACAATCAAGTGGCTGGGGGTGCTTTCATTTCTCGGTGGTCTGGTGCTTGTGGGATTTCAGGGAATCGCCTCGATCATGGACGAGGGGCAGACGTTTTACAACCACACTCTGGCAAGTGTGTTCGGGCATGACGCCTTTGCCTGGATCGAAAACTTTCCGGTCGCTTTTTTGAGAAGTTATCTGGATTCTTTGGTTACAGCGCCGCTCTACATTGTTCTGCTTGGTGCAGGAGTACTGTTGCTGGTGATCAACGGTTTGTTTGCCAAGAGCTGATGGCACCGTAAACAGCTTTTTACCGCGTCCGCTGTTGTTGCAGGAAGGAAGCCCTGTGGTCGGGCTCAGTTTTTTCGCTCCTGATCGTTTTTGCGGATTTATCAAATGCCTTTGCTTAAAATTTACAAACTCGCTCTGCAGGCCTCAAACAGTTTGAAATTTTTATGCAAAAACGCTCAATGTCGCTTCAAAAACCGATCCCGCCCCTGGGCTTCCTTGGGAGTGTTTCCCCAAGGCCGCAGCCCAGGACCGCGCTATACTTAGAAGAAGTTCTGAAAGGAATATAACAGGCAATCAGTAAAGAAATAACTTCTTGATTTTACTTAACACTTAATCACTTAAAACTTAACACTGCCTGTAAAAAGCTTTTTACAGGCTCATCATTTTTTGGATTTCAAGGCAGCCTTGAGTTTTTCTCCCAGATCGCCCATGCCGGAATCGGTCTGGGCGGTTTTTTTAAAGGACTGCCAATCGCCTTTATCCGCAGCGTCTGCCGGGGCAAGCGAGATTTTGCGGTCTGCGGCGTGAATGGCTTCAATGGTTACAGCGATGGGATCATCGACTTTTAAGCCCTCGATCTGTCTGGCATTGGGGGCGTTATTGATTTTGGATACAGGCAGCAGTCCCACCACACCAGGCTCTATGGACACGAAATAACCGAAGGATTCCTTTTTCTCAATGGTGCCGGTGACCTGCTGGCCGGGTTTGTACCGGTTTTCTATATTGATCCAGGGATCGCCTTCCGCATCTTTCATGCTCAGAGAAATCCGGCGTTTTTCCGGGTCAATGCCCTTGATCATCACAGCCACGTGCTGGCCCGGCGATACCTCGTCTTCTGCCTTTAGCACGCGCTTTTTATAGCTCATTTCACTGATGTGCACCAAGCCCTCCACGCCCGGGGCGATTTCCACAAATGCCCCGAAATCCGCACACCGGGTGACCATACCGTCAACCTTGTCGCCAAGGCTGAATTTTTGGGAAATATCCTGCCAGGGATCACCGGCGGCCTGCTTCATGGATAGCGAAATTCGGCCCGTCTGGCCCGGTTTTTCCGGCTCCCGGATATCAAGGATCTTGACGCGCACCGGATCTCCGGCAGACACGGCATCTTCAGGCTTTTCGAGTCTGGACCAGGAAATCTCGGATATGTGGACCATGCCCTCCACCCCGGCGGTAAGTTCCACAAATGCCCCATAGGGCATCAGCCGGGTGACCCGTCCGTCAACGATATCGCCAACGGACACGGTCTTGAGAAACTGTTCTCTTTGTTCGGCCATGTGGCGCTCAAGCAGTTCCCGGCGGGAGACCACGATGTTTCGGCCCCTTTCCTCGATACGGGTGATGAGAAAATCGTATTCCCCGCCCACATAATCCTCCGGGGTTTCCACATAGGTCACATCCATCTGGCTGACCGGGCAGAAAGCGGTTTTTCCGGAAACATTGACCCGGAACCCGCCCTTGCAGGTTTCAGTGACCTTGCCCTGGACCGGTACCTTGGCGCGCTGGGCTTCATAGAGCTGGTGGATGCCGCTTTCCGCGGTCATGCTTTTCGAAAGCCGGATTTCGCTGTCATCTTTTGATACCACGTAAAGGGTGAGCGGATCGCCCAGGCTGTAAGGGAAATTGCCTTCCTTGTCCGTGAGTTCGGATTTGGCCGCCACCCCGTCGATCTTGGTGCCGGTGCTGACAAACACACTGTCTTGTCCAATGGCGATGATCTCGCCGGTGATCTGTTCGCCGATGTGCAGATCGTCTTTCATTTCGCTCATGTAGGATTCAAACAGATCCGCAAAGCTTTCTTCTTCATCAGATCCGTTTTCTTCCGGGATGTCATTTTCGGACATGGTTTTTGCTCCAGCAAATCAGTCTATAAATCAGTAGCTGCGATTCTCAAAGTTTGCCGCATCTAATGTCTCAGCCGATATCGCGCATAGCCGACCATGGCTCAACATCGGCTTCCTTGTATCTGCGGCAAACTTGAAAATCTCTCAGTTCAGTTTAAAGCAACGTTAAAAAGCCGCCTTTAATACCTTGGTCCCGGGGTTTGGCCCTGGGAAGGGCTTCCTTCCTGACAAGCATCAAGCCATGTAAAAGGCTTTTTGCGATACTGTCACGGTTTACGCCCCGGTGCTTTTCTGTCACAATAGCACAATTGTTATCCCGGATAAAGTCTATTGCATAGTTTCCGGGGGTGTCGTTTCCATTTCATACTTTATGGCGTGTTTGCAAGAGGCCGATGATTTCAACAAACACTCCGACCCATTGAAAACCGGCCGGCTGTGCATTATTTTATTTGTTTAAGTCCATTGCAATTTTTATAAACAAGGAGTTTTCATGTTCACGCGATGGGTACCCTGGAAATTTATCATTAAGCGGGCAGCCAAACGATTTGGCGTTATCGATCCGATCAAGCTGGCCGCGCAGGTGCGGCGGTTTTCCCAGCCCTCGGAGGTCCAGGAGCCGATTGAATTGCTGCGGGCCGGCATTATCTTCCACGCCCGGGGCCTGGTCAACACCAAGGCCATTCAGTACAACCTGGACTGGATCTGGCCTTACTGGGTCCAGCGGCAGTTCAATCCATCGGATTATTCCTTTATCCCTCGGGGGTTTGCCTTCAGCCACGTCAATCTTACCCATCGCAACTGGACCGCTGTGGGCCATCCCGACCTGCAGGTCTATCCCATCATGGATCCCAGGGGCCTGGTCACACCGTTGTATGACGGCTGGTCCGTGGACTGCTGGATCATTGACGCAAACGGCAGAACACTGCTTCCCTCGGCGCTGGAGAATTCAAACCAGCATCTGGATATGGATGAAAACACCTTAAAGCTCGTGCATCAGTGCAGTGAAAAAGGAATGGACCTGGAAACCGGCCTGCGGATGGAAACCCAAAACAGTTCCGGGTATGCGCAGATTGATTACACCGGGCAGTCTGCACCCGGAGGATGGCTGGTTGTGACCCTGCGGCCCTATAATCCTGAAGGCATTCAGTTTGTTGAATCCATTGAATTTCAGAATCATGCCCGGCCATTCTGGCTGGTGAACCGTCATACCAGGGTTTATATGGATCAGGTGCCGGACAAGGTTTTGTTTTCTGATTATGGCGAGGGAGATGTGTTTGGCAAATGGGCGGATGTGGCCTCCAATGTCAAACGGGTCAAATGCAGCGTAGGCATGGCCACTTCTGCTGCGTTTTTCCGCTTAGAGGAAAATCAGGCGCGCCGCATCCGGGTGTCAGTGGACCTGGAAAAGGATATGCCGCCGGCTTCCGAGCGCCGGAAAATCACCATGCGCTCATGGCAGGAGCATCTTTCGGATACGGCCCGGCTGCGGGTCCCGGATGAAAAAATTCAGTTTTTGTATGACACCGCCGTTCGCTCTTTGCTGCTTTTGTCCGCGGGTGATCCGGTTCCGGGTCCGTATACCTATAACCGGTTCTGGTTCCGGGATGCCTGCTTGATGTTAAACGCCATGATGAGCGCCAACATGTGCGAACGAAGCCGCATCCGGATCGACCGGTTTCCCCAGCGGCAGCGCAGGAGTGGATATTTCCGGTCCCAGGAGGGTGAATGGGACTCTAACGGCCAGGTGCTGTGGATCATGAACCGGTACCTGGAACTCAGCGGTACACGGCCGCCAAAGACCTGGCTGGATTCGGTTCTCAAGGCCGCGGAATGGATCCAGGAAAAACGGGCGCCCAAAAGTCCGGGCATACGACACGGCGGGCTGCTGCCGGCGGGGTTCAGCGCCGAGCACCTGGGACCCAATGATTATTATTACTGGGATGATTTCTGGGGTCTGGCCGGGCTTAAGGCGGCATCAAAGATGGCCGGACAGTTTCACAGCCCTTCCATGGCAGACCGGTTTAACCGGTTTTACCAGGATTTTTACAAGTGCATATTCGGAAGCATTGCCGCCATTCCCGAGGCCAAAAGCAAAAACGCCATCCCGGCCTCGCCGTACCGGCGAATGGATGCCGGGGCCATTGGATCGCTTGTGGCTGATTATCCCCTTCAGATCACCCCTGCGGCTGAGCCCCGGATTATGGAAACCGTGGAGTACCTCATGAATGACTGTTTTCATAAGGGGGCGTTTTTTCAGGACATGATTCATTCCGGAATCAATGCGTATCTCACCCTGGATATTGCCCAGAGCCTGCTTCGGGCCGGAGATCCGCGCTATAAGGACCTGATCGAAAAAGTGGCTGAACTGGCCACATCCACCGGCCAGTGGCCCGAGGCCATCCACCCCCACACCCTGGGCGGTTGCATGGGCGACGGTCAGCACGGCTGGGCTGCGGCCGAATGGGTGGTTATGATTCGCAACCTGTTTGTGCGCGAAGAAGAAAATCATCTGATCATTGGTTCGGGAATTTTCAGGCAATGGCTTTCTGGAAACGAGCCATTGTTTTTTGGCCCCACACCCACCCCTCACGGACCTGTGAGCGTGACCCTGACCCCGGGGCAGGGCTGCCTTGAAGTGCAGATCAACGGGCAGTGGCGAAGCGGGTGTCCGGATATATCCGTTCAGGTGCCCGGCTATGAGAACGCAGCCGTGGAAGCCGGATCCCAGGACAATGAAATGCATATCAAGGTGTGGGAAAAATGAACATCTGCATGTTCACCAATACCTATCTGCCCCATGTGGGGGGCGTGGCCCGGTCGGTTTCCCTGTTTGAAACCGACCTGAGAAAACTCGGCCGTGAGGTGCTTATCGTGGCCCCCACGTTTCCGGACAAAAAACCCGGCCGGGAAAAGACTTCCCGGGTACTTCGGGTCCCGGCCATCCAGAATTTCAACGGCAGTGATTTCTCCGTGAGCATCCCGATTCCCTTTATCATTGATGAGGAAATCGATGCATTTGCTCCGAACATCATCCACAGCCACCATCCGTTTCTGCTCGGGGATGCGGCCATGAGAACGGCATACCGCCGGGGCCTGCCCCTGGTGTTTACCCATCATACCCTCTATGAGCAGTACACCCATTATGTTTCCTCCCAGTCGCCGACCATGAAGAAATTTGTGATCCAAATGACAACAGCCTATGCCAATATGTGCACCCATGTGGTGGCCCCGAGCCAGAGCATTGCAGACCTGCTAAAGCAGCGAGGGGTCAAAACACCGGTTACATCCATTCCCACGGGAGTGGATTTCGAGGCATTTCAGGATGGCAGCGGCAAACAATTCCGAAAAGAATTCAGCATTCCGCAAAATGCCCGTGTGATCGGTCATTTGGGGCGGCTGGCCAGGGAGAAAAACCTGTCTTTTCTGACCCGGGCGGTGGCCGCCTACATGAAGCAGGATACCCGGGCATGGTTCGTGGTGGTGGGCGACGGCCCGGAAAAAAAGCAAATGGAGAAGGCTTTGGCCGGACAGGGCTTGGGCGACCGCCTGGTGATGGCCGGCAAGCAGACCGGGGATGCACTGGTCAATGCCTACCATGCCATGGATCTGTTTGTATTTTCCTCCAAGTCCGAAACCCAGGGCATGGTTGTCACAGAGGCCATGGCCGCGGGCAATCCCGTGGTGGCCCTGGATGCCTCGGGTGTGCGCGAAGTGGTCAGAGACGAACACAACGGCCGTCTGCTGGATGAAAATGCTGACCCTGAGACCTTTGCCCAGGCCATTGGCCGGTGTTTTGCAGAAAATGGCCGGCTGCAGGTATATTCCGAAAATGCTCTGGAGACGGCAAGAGAGTTTGACCGGATGCATTGCGCGCAAAAGCTCTCAGAGCTCTACACCCACATCAGCCGGCTGCCGGCTGCGAAAAAGCAGAAGATCAATGACGATCTGTTTGGCAACTGGGAGGAAATGCTCAAGGCGGTGCGCATAGAATGGGATATGCTTTACAGCAAGCTCAATGCCGTGGCCAAGACACTGGATTTTCTGAAATAAACCCACATTTTCCAAAAAGGATGCGTCCGCTTTGCCAAGAGATCAAAAACTACCGGATTCACTTGTTTACGGGCCCGTGCCTTCCCGCCGCCTGGGGCTGTCTCTGGGGGTGGATATCGTGCCGTACAAAACCTGCACATATGACTGCATTTACTGCCAGATCGGCCGCACACGCCAGACCACTGTTACCCGGCGGCCATATATTGAAAAAGACCGTATCCTGGCAGAACTTCAAACCCGTCTGGATGCCGGGGCGAGACCGGATTACATCACTGTGGGCGGCTCCGGGGAACCGACTCTGAACAGCGAAATTGGCGCCATTATCCGGGAAATCCGTCGGATCTCGACTTTTCCGGTGGCCGTGCTCACAAACGGTTCTTTTTTGGGGGATACAGCCGTCCAAAAGGACCTGCAGGCCGCAGACGTGGTGCTGCCTTCGTTTGACGGTCATGATGCAGAAAGTTTTCAGCGTATCAACCGCCCCCATGCAGATATTTCATTTGAAAAAATGGTCTCCGGCCTGGCCGGGTTCCGGAAACAATATGCCGGCCGGATCTGGCTTGAGATTTTCATTGTTTCGGGTATCAATGATAAAAAAGAGGCCATGGAGGCCTTAAATCCCCATTTGGCTGATATTGATCCGGACCGCATTCATTTAAATACCGCTGTCCGGCCGCCTGCGGAAAAATATGCCGCCCAGGTTCCCGCAGACAGGCTTCAGGCCCTGGCCGAAGTTTTGGGACCAAAGGCCGAAGTCATTGCTGAATTTGCCCACACACATACATCCGCCCCGGAAAAAGATATGGAAGCCGAGATTCTGGACATGCTGTTGCGCCGGCCGTGCACGGCTGCTGATATTGCAGGCGGCATGGCCATGGACCCGCAAACAGTTGCCGATAAAATGGCGCAATTGACCGCCGCAGGTTTTGTGGAGATCCGCAAATCCGGCGATCAGATTTATTATTTCCGGCCCGGCCGTCAGGCAGACCAGCCCTGAGCGCCCCCGGCCGGCCGGAAAAACAATTGCCGGTTCGCTTTTGCAATGGGTTTGTGATATGGGTATTGCCATGAATTTGATCAAGCCAGTTCAAAGAAATCCCGTTGAAAGTTCCGGCAAAGGGGATGCTCCAGACCGGACCGGCGGCCGGCGCTACTCTTTTGCCGAGGAACTGGCCAATTCGGTCACCCATGGCATCGGCGCGGTGCTAAGCATTGCCGCCCTGGCGGTGCTGCTGTTTCTCGCCTGCAAAAGCGGCGATTTGTGGCATATGGTCGGGTTTGGCGTTTACGGGTTCTGCCTGCTGATGCTTTATCTGTCTTCCGCGCTTTACCATGCGGTTTCCGGCACCCGGATAAAAACCCTGTTTCGCAGGCTGGATCATGCCTCGATTTTTCTGTTGATCGCCGGCACCTATACCCCGGTGCTGTTGATTGCCATGCGCGGTCCCTGGGGCTGGAGTCTGCTTGCGCTGATCTGGACCATGGCAGCGGCCGGACTCATTTACGAGCTGATATATCTGGGCCGGCACAAGTTTGTCAGCCTCACCATTTACCTGGCCATGGGCTGGCTGGCCATTGTCGCCATTAAACCCATGATTGCCATACTCCCTCATGGATTGCTCTATTGGGTGGTCTTTGGCGGGCTTGTCTATACCGCAGGCGTGGTCTTTTACGTATCCAAATGCCTGCCGTTTAATCATGCCATCTGGCATTTGTTTGTCCTGGGCGGTTCCACCCTGCATTTTATCGGCATTCTGATCCATCTCACACCGCTTTCCTGAGCCCGGCCGCCGGGCTTCCTTCCTGACAAACATCGGACGCAGCAAAAAGCTTTTTACGGAAGAACAAAATCCGTTGTTTTCCCGTTTCTCCGTTATTTTGCATGGATTTTGCGCTGTAGGCGATTTTACGACTAAAATGAGCGAGTAAATCGCATTTAAGCCTTTACATCGGGGTTGAAGCTTAGTATACAATTTTCTATCATAAAAAATAATCCTCGCACCTATCCCGTTTTTGCCCACCCGAGTGACAGGGAGATGGAAAATGAAAAACCAAGTCTTTTTTCGGCCTTTTTTCCTTTTTTTTCTTTTATTGATCATTGCAGCCCCATTACCTGCCCAGGTATCAGAAACCTCTTCAGAATCAGAAGCACAGCAGCAGGAGAGCGGAGTGCTCGATGGCCTTCTCAAAACTTTGGGGGATGCGGCCCAGGATTCCCTGGAGCAGGAGGTTGAAGAATTCATCGGAACCTATGAAGGCCGCATCGGTGAAGTCAAATTGCTGGAAAGGCGCGGCAATGCAATTGTTCTGCAAGTCGATTATGAAGATGTCAAACGCAGGGACGGGGTTTATGTCCAGGGCGATGTGCTGCGCTGGGGACAACCCCTGGAAGGATTTTCCAGCACCCTGTCGCCCATAGAAGACAAAAAGGGGGCGGTGATTCTCAAAATCGGCCGGGATTCGCAGGCGGATGCGACCGGGTGGGATACCGGTTCTGAGGAAATTATGTCTGATCAGATTCTTTTATACCTGGTCCGCAAAACAGATCCGGATCGCCCTTTTGGCAGCCTGGTCTATGATTTTCAAAAAAAATGGACAGACAGCAGTGAGATTGAATCTGCTGAAGCACAAGCCGCCGGGCCGCCTGATTCCGAAGAGGCCATTGAACTGGCCGAAGATGAAACCGCAGAAAACACCCAGGCCGGCGCCGCCGGGCCCAGACCCCTGGAAACCGGGGCCGTGTTAAGGCCCGTTCAAACCGCGCAAATCGATCCATCACCAACCGAAAAAGTTGCACAGCATGCCGGAACAGCCGGCAAGACAAACCTGCCGGCCCGGAAAATATCAATTCCCCTGGTTACCGAATATAATTTTTTTGCTCATGCCAACAAAGCCGCATGGAAAAGCGCGGCAGGGCAACTGCCGTTTCCGGGCTCAGACAGCGACAAACGGGGGTTTGCAAGAACCCTGAAAAACGGCACCATTTATCCGGACAACAAGGCGGCCAATCTTTTGCAAACCCACCCGCAATGGGTTGACCGCGGATGGATACAGGGGCGTTTTCCGATGATGAAACTCGGCGGCAACGTGATGTTTAAAAGCACCGGTGCGCTGCTCAAGGGCGCGGAAAGCTCAGACGGGGTTGTGATGACGGTTTTGGTTGTATCCGCGGACAACAAGTCCCGCAGGGTGCTTCGCAAACGCATTACAAAAAGACAATATACCCCCCTGGAAGCAGACCTGTCGGCCTGGGCGGGCAAGCCTGTCCACATTGTTTTGCGTGCTCAGTCCGGCCAAAGCAGCAACCAGGACTGGGCGGTTTGGGTCAATCCCCGGCTGGTGAGCCAATAAGCCGGCCTATGTCTTAACAGCGCTATTTTTCAGGCAGGGAGATGCGTCCATGCGAAAATTGCTGATCATCGTGTTTTGTATAAGCCTCGGTGCAGCTGCCGCCCGGGCCGGGGAGCAATCCCCGGTTGTCAACAAGCGCCTTTTTCAAATAAATCCAAAACCCGCTGAAACAGACCGGTCCGCGCCGTCCCTTCAATATCAGCCGGTCACCGCGGTGCGGATCCAAAAACCGGTTTTTAAAAACCTGAAAAATCTCAGGCCGATCATACCCGAGGAAGCCGTTGAGCAACCCCAGGGGCCCGACCCTTCGGCTGCTTTGGATTTAAGCGATATCATCGATGATCCCGCCCTGCTGGCCGACCTGGGGGTTGTCTGCGGCTGGGACAGCCATTTGCTATTTCAGGACAAGGCAGCCGCCCATGTCTTTTATTACATTCCCCGGGCTTTTCTGCTCAAACGCGATGCAGACGGCTACCGGTTCAATGTTCAGTACAATTCCCAGGCAGAGGCCGGGCAGCCTTCGGTGATGATCACAGCCGAACTCCAGGCGCCGCATCAGACAGGTGATATTCATCTGCTCAAGTCCATTCTGCGCCAGGCCTTTGATCTCAAGCCCACGGACCCACTGAGCGTCAAGGCGCTGCCCGGTCTCGGGGCCACGGCGGATCTGCAGGCCCTTTCCACCGGCCTGACCCTGCCGCCGGAACGGATCCATTTGGAGCCGCCCGGACATTTAAAGCAAGTGTTCCGGCTCACCCTTTCCCTGACCCAGGATGAAACCGAGGAGGTTCTGGCCCAGATTGCCCATGGCGGCTTGGTGGGCCGCCTCAATGTTGTGGTTGAACAAGTGCGGATTCCGGTTCCCATCCGCATTCAGTATACCCGGTTTGCCGGCCCCCGTTTAAAGGGGTTTGACCAATGGGCCCGGGGCAATCCCATTGCATCGCTGGAAAATGTAACCCATTTTCCCATGGCCCTGGCGGCTGTCAATGCCTATCGCCTGGAAAACGGCAGGCTGGAGCGGCTTTCCAAAAAACTCAAGCCCGTTCAAATTGATCCGGGAGCTGAAAAATCCCTGAAGCTTCCGGCCGCTGAAGCGCTTTTGGGCGACAACCTCATGGTGGCCTGGATGGATTTGGATTTTGACAGCAATTGTGCGCCATGCCTTGAGACAATTGATCAGAACATCAGAAAAGGCGTGGCCCTGGCTCCCGGAAGCCTGATTCATCTGGAGGCCATTCCCGGGGTCTTTGATCAGTTCAGTGTGTATAAGCTCATTGTCCATGTCCAGTCTCCTTATTTCACAGCCCGGGCTTCTGCGGTTCAGAAAAAGGAAATCACCCTGACCGCTGATGACAATATCAATGAAAATCTCATGCTCTATATTCCTGCAGATAAAGGCGGGGATCCGCTGTTGTACAAATACCGTCTCGAAGCTGTCACACAGGCCGGGCAAACCCGGATGGCGCCGCAATGGGAGGACGGTAGAAAACTCACCCAGTTTTTCGGTTCCAGCCAGGTGGAAGCGTTGTTTAACGGCCCGATCCAGTAATCCGGGGGTGGGAATCTGAAAGCAAAAGCTTTGAAATACCTGCTGACAGCAGCGGCTCTATGCTTGTGGCCGGTGGCTGTATGCATGGGCGCGCCGGATCTGGATTATTTTACAGACATCCGGGATGTGCGGATTTACCGGGATCACCAAAATCATTCCAGATGGTATATCACGCCGGCCATGCCTGTTTTGGGCAGGCAAAAAGACGGCACCCCGGATTACAGCCTGGCCCTTTACCGCTATCTTGGGCGCAAGGGCACAAGTGATTCCGGGGATTTTTGGGTGCGGGGCGTGCTGACATTGGGCATTGAGCACAGCCGAAAACCCCAAATCCTGCCGGAAATGCGCAAAGAACTCCGCTCCAGGGGGTTTTCCAGTCCGGAAATCAGAAGCATGCCGATTTCCAAAACCCGGATTACCCTGATGTTTGCCGGTGGACAAAACTTTGGAACCTACAATACCAGGTGGACAGGCGGTGCGCTGGTGCTCCCCCTGGATGCCCGGGATGCCGAGATTCTATGGGATGCCGTGGCAGCCGGCCAGACCCAGGTGAGCGTGTCCATTGACGAGACCCTGACCGGGGTGCGCAAAAAACAGGACCAATGGGAGCCCGACGCAGTCGCGCAAAACCGGGTTGTGGCGGTTGAAATGGATATTGCCGCTCATCCGGACCATTTTCAGCGTACCGATCTCGGGGCGAGAATGAAAAAGGGCTATACCGGCCTGGATGTGTTCTGTTTTGATTTTGTGGAAAACCTGGAGGAAAACCTTTATGCCAAGATCGTGGAGGTGGCCATCCCCACAGCCGGGCGGGATCTGGTGGAGTCCGTGACATTCAGGACCGGCAGTGATTACCGCGGGCGCATCGCGTTTAAGCTGGCAAAAGACCTGGACCAGCCCTATCGCTACAGAATTTCGAGAATTTATAAAGACGGCAGCAAAAAAACCGGACAATGGCGGCAAAAAACCGGGGAAGCGCTACTGGATATCACCGCCTATCAAAACAGGACAGAGGAGAACCAAGAAACAGAAGAACAATGACGGCATCCGCGATTTGCCGGAAAAGAGGGGGGCAAGGTGTCAATTTTTCGAAAACTGTTTTTGTTTGCAGCCTTTGCGTTATGCATGTGCATCTTTTGTGCTCATGCGGCGGCCCAGGAAATTTTGCTGGATAAAATGGAAACCTGCGGAGATTTGATCTGTTATCCAAGCCTGGATTCCCCGGAGCGGTTTTACTATCTTCCGGATCAGCCCGGACTGGCCTATAAAAACGGCCGGCCCCAGTTTTCCTTCCTCAAATACGCCCGGACCCGGAAGACAGGCGAAGCCGGCACAGGACAAGCTTCGGGCGGCGGCATTCTTCATTTTCTCGTGACCTACGGTGCCTCTGATGAGCGCGTCCGCCAGGCAGAAAATGATCTGCGTCAGCGGCACCCGGATGCTGTTTTGGCGGGTCCGATTGCGTATCGCAACGGAAGCTTTGCCCTGGTTACTTCTTTTCAGCAGGAAAATCAACAAACCACCCGCACGGTGGCAGTGGGCAAAGCCCCTTTGATGGAAGGACAGAAGACCGCTGTATCCATGGCCCTGACCCGGCAAGGGGCGGAACTGCTGTGGGAAAGCTTCCAAAGCGACACACCCGATATCTCCCTGGTTTTTGACATGGAATTTGCCGGAATCCGGCAGCCCTATGAGGCAACCCTGGAGGCGGACTGGAAAAGGGTCAGCAAGCATGACCGCATCAATGCCGGATTCAAGTACAAATGGTTCGGCGCGGACGTGGATATTCTGCTCCAGGAGCTGCGACAGACAGGCGCGGTTAAAATCACCACCAGGGGTGAAAATAAAAACATGGACCAGATCATCCAGAGTGCCAATGAGAAGCTGCTGAAAGTGATGTTTGATCCTGCGCCCGCAGATGATTTAAAGAAAGCCGCAGCTCAAAAAAACAGCTATGACAGCCTGAATCAGGCGGTAGAGCTGCTCAAAAGCGCGGCCGGCACGAAACAATCCGGAAAGAGCGCGAGTCTGGTAAATCCGCAACTCATCCACAGGCCGGCCGGTGATGGAGCTGCCCACCCACCCGCGTCTTTCTGGCAGACGGTTTATCAGGCACTTTTCCCTTCAGCCTGTGCCGATACATTTAAAGATCAGGCCAAGGCTGCCTATCAAAAGGGATGCGCCCATTACAGCAAAGAAGCGTATCCGCAGGCGCTTGAAGCTTTCCGGAAAGGCGCGGACATCTATGCCAAAAGCGCGGTTGCAGAATCTAAGAGAAAAGCCGATTTTTTGTTCAGCATAGGCCTGTGTCTGCTCCAAATGGAACGCTATGAATCCGCCATTGATCCCTTCGGACAGGCCGCAGATATTTATGGCCATGACAGCAAGGACGGAAAAAATGCACTGGAAGAAATGCGGAATGCAAAGATGCTGGCAGGAACTGACGCTGACGGCGGCACGGCAGCACCGGGCCAGAGTGAAACTTCTGAAGCAAGCGCCGTAGCACAGGCAGCCACTGAACAAGATGCCGGCCATGCCTATACGCGTGCCCGCCGGCTTTATGAAAACGCCCGAAAGAACGGCTTTCCGAACGAAGACACCCGGGCCGCCCTCACGGCTTACGAGACCTATCAAAAAAATCATGAGCCCACCGGCAGCCGGGCCGATGAAATCAAGGGCCGCATCCGCATGCTGCGCCAGCGTCTGGGGAAAAAGGCGGACGGCCCCGCCGCATCGGATGCCGAAACCACTGCCAGGGCCGCCTCTGCCCAGCTGCCGGAGAATCCGGGAGATGCATCCGGAGAAAAGGCCACAAAAAAAAGCACTTCAGCAGAATCCGACAAAAAATCGGAGGCCGGGGACAAGGGTAAAGACAAGCCCATAGCCAAAAAAGAGGCGGCTGCAAAAAATGCAGATAAAAAAACGGCCGCACAAAAAAACCGTGCCAGTGGCGCACCGGGTTTTTCCCTGGTGGCCTCCTATGAAATGAAGCGCATAAAGCGATCCGGCAAGATGGTCTATGAGATGAATCATTTTCGAACCGAGAACCAGGCCTTTGCCATGGCTGAAAATATCGGGGCCATCTATGCCCGATACGGCAACGATCCCCGGGTGTTTCGGGCCGTTACAATCGATGATCCGGTTTTTAAACAGCGGGAAGTCCTGGTGACGCTCGATGGCCAGGATGCCGCCACTTTTACCAAGTATATGAATTTCGTTACGGTAAAAATGAAAAAGCGCCACCAGGCAGGCGATGTAACCACAGATGAGGTGGTTATCACACCCGAAAGATTCAATGATTCGGGCAACCATTTTTCCATGACCTATGGATGGAAAAACGATTCTGATCGCGAAGCCTGGCTGAATTACAAATACCAGGCCATCTGGTCCTTTCACGGCGGGGTGGAACTCCGGACCCCGTGGAAGGAAACCGACAGCCCCATGCTGGCTCTGGCCCCGCCCCACCGCTACAGGACAATTACCATCGAGGGCGACGGCAGCCGCCTGACAAAGGCGGATGTACGTCATGGGGTAATCACCCTGAAATGCAGAATCGGGGATCATTATGTGACCCGGCAGGCCACGATCCGAAATAAAGGGCCGGCGCCATCCATGATCCTCGATATTCCCGAAGACCCGGACAATCCCGAAACCCGCATGGCCGTCACCTGGTATCTCACAGGAAGCAGAAAGATTCCAACTGCAGAAAGAAAACTGGAAGGCGATATCATCTATTGGGATGAACTTCCCGGGGGAGGCATTTAAACAATGATGATTTTCAAAAAACTCTCAATTTCGGTATGTTGTTTGGTTCTTGTTTTGATCGGCGGGTCTGCGTGGGCGCTGGTCAATTATGAAGCCGGCCGGATGGAAATCAACGGGATTTTGCTGCTCCAGGATGCCGGTAATCCGGATGTTTATTATTATCTGCCCACTGTTCCCAGGGTATCGGAAAAAAAAAACGGTGCCCTGGAGATTTCCCTGGTGAAGTTCGTGGATCCCAAAGGCGAGACCAGCGGCGGGCTTTTGCACATGCTCATGACATTCTCCCTGCCTGCAGATGAACGCGCAGCCCTTGAAAACGCCCTTAAACAAAAAAGACCAAAAGCCCGCCTGGCCGGGCCGGTGCCCCTGAATCAGCAGGAAGAGGGAAGTTTTTCCATTGTTTCCGGGACCCTTTCAGACGAAGGGTTTACCCGGAGCTTGATCAGCAGCGGCCGGGCCCCGGTTACCCCGGGTTCCAGGGCCGCGGTGGCCGCCACCCTGTCGCCCCACGGGGCGACCTTGTTGTGGGAATCGTTAAACAAACCCACCTCGGATGTATCCGTTGCCCTGCGGACCTATTACGAGGCCTCGCTGCCGTCTTTTGAGGCCCGAATCAGTGCGGATGTGAGCACGGTTTATGAACATTTCTCAAAGGTTTTCAACCGGCAGGACAATTATGCCAGACGTCAGATCCGGGATATCATGGATGAGCTGGTCCGCACCGGTACCGTTAATGTGGAGATCTTTGACAGGCTTCCGGAGGATACCGCCAACAAGGCCATGCAAAGCCTGGTGGACCTGGCCACCACCAAATTGACTGAAATTATTTTTGACCAGGAAACCGGGTTTACCGCAATTCCGGAAAAGGAAGAAGCCGTTGAATCCGGCCAGATAAAGGGCCGTCAGAAAAAGGGATGGCTGGCCAGGGTGTTCACCGGTACGGGCAACCAGAAATATTACACGGATAATCAGTATGTGCTCAAAAAACGAACCGATATCAACCGGGCCACTTTCAATATCAATTTAAACCGGCGGGCCGTGATTCGGGTGCCTGTGGACACGGCAGGAAATATATCGGGCCTGTACAGGGAATTCGGGGAAAACCCGGAAATGTTTCGGGTGGTCAACCTGGCGGATCCGGCCTTTGAAAAACGGGAGGTCTTTTTCCGTATTGACGGCAACTTTTCCGGCGTTTTTGAGGATATCATGAATTTTGCCGGGGTTTCTGTGATCAAGCAGTATCCGGATCACGCCGTTGCTGCCGGGGAACTGATATTTACCCGGGAGGATATCCGGCAGGGACGACTCAGCAAATCCTGGCGCTACGCCCGGCTGGGGCAAAAAGAGGAGGCATGGCTGGATTACGGGTATCGCACCACCTGGAGCATCAGGGGCCAGCACCAGATCAAGAATCCGGGGAACCCGGATGAATGGCACAGCAGCAGTGATCCCATCATCACCATTGCCCCGCCCCTTGACCGGATGGATCTGGAAGTGGATGCGGACCGTTTTCTTTTCGAAGACGCAGGGATCCGAAGCGCTACCCTGGAAGTCCGCTACCCGGTCTTTGGCGAGAAGGTTAAAAAACGCCTGGCCGTAATGCGGGTCACGGATGCCGAGTCCGTGTCCGGCCACGTGCTTTTCCATGATCCGCAAGCAGCCGTTGATTACCGGATCAACTGGTACCCGTCCGGCGGCCGGCCCATTAAGGGCGACTGGCAGCCCCTGGATGAAACCTATCTGGTTTTGATACCGCCTGAACTATAATTTAAGGAGGATATAATAATGATCCGATTCAAGCAGGTGGCAATGGTCGCAGTGCTCATCCTGTGTATGGCGGCCGGAGCCGCTATGGCCGGTGCCGGCAGCACAACCGGTGCAGATCCGGAACCTGTATACAAATTCAAACCCAAAGCCATCCGCCCGGCGCTCACCATTCCCTCATCAGAAACCGTCCGGAAGGTGGGCGGGATCCAGTACGGCCGCCACCGGGATATCAAGCTCAAGGACGGCACCACTGTCCGGTGTTTCCCCGAAGCCACCCGGGATCCGGCAAAAACCAGCAAAACTTATTATTACCTGCCCACCAACCCGCAAATATCCAGGCATGCCGACGGCACGCCGAAATTTTCCCTGATCCGTTTCGTGACCGATAAAACCAAGGCCGAAGGCGGGGCCGAGGGTGCTGTGCTCCATTTTCTCGTTGAATACGGCCTGGATAAAACCCAGCAGCAGGCAGTGGAAAAAGCACTGCAAAAGCAGGTCAAGGGTGCCCGGCTAAAAGGTGCTGTGCCTTTGGAAATTGGCGCGGAAGGCAACAGCTTCAACGTGGTCTCTGCCGTATTGGGCGATGAGGCGTTTACCTCCACGCTGATCACCTCCGGAAAGGCGCCGGTGATGGAGGGTCAGCAGGTGGCCGTGGCCGCCCGGCTGGATGCCCACGGCGCCACCCTCCTGGCGGAAAGCTTCAAGCAGCCCACTTCCCAGGTATCGGTTGTCTTTGACCTCAAGTACGTGGTCAAACTGCCGGCCTATGACGTCAAGGTCAAGATCAACTATGACAAATACCACGCAATCGAGTCCCAATACAGCCACGAACGGGAAAAATCCACTGATGAAAGCCGTTACTGGGATCCCAAGTGGTACAACGCCCTCAACATAAGCACGAGAAAAACCACGATGCTCACTGAAAAGGAAAAACACCAGATGCTGGATTTCCTGGAAGAGACCGGGGTGGTGAGTTTTGATTACGTCCAGCACGTGCCTGACAGCGACAAGGAGATCGTTGAAAGCGGCCTGCACAAGATCGTCCTGGAATCCTTTTTTGACATGCAGAAAAGACTGGGTCAGCCCTCGGAGGAAGAATTGTTAAGCGATGATGAGCAGATGGCAACAGACAAGGACGCTGTTGCCCAAAGACGCAAGGAGGCCGCAAAGCACAATAAGTACCAGTACACGGTGTTTCAGCGAAAAGAGATCCGCCGGAAATCCACGCAGACCCTGAACCTCAAAAAGGTCATGGCCCGGTATGAGCACTATTCCATGACCGGCAACGTGGGTGCATGGTATGAAAAATATAAGGATGATTCAAAACTCGTCACCGAAGTCAATCTGGATGATCCTTTTTTTCAGCGGCGGGAGATGCGCTTTATCATTGACAACGAGGCCTATGACATATTCAATGAAATGGTCAATTACGCCACGGTCCAGGTACGTGTGCCCCGCAAAGATCAGCGGCCATTTATTGATGAGCTCACCATTGACCGGAAATATCTGGAAAAAAACGGGCAGACCGCGACCCTGACTTATGCCCGGATGGGCGATGATGCCCAGACCTATGATTATGCCGTGCAATGGAGTCTGCGGGGCGGGCATCTCTATCCCCCGAAGCCCGACTGGACAGAGGGAGAACTCATGGCCGTGACCCTGGCCGCCCCTGTGCGTCCCCGCACCCTGGAAGCTGAAGCCGACCTGGGGGAACTGGAACAAATGGGTATTGCACGGGCGGTTGTCGAGCTTCAGTACACCCGGTTTGGAAGGCAGCATACTGACAGCAGGGCACTGGCCCTTTCCCCGGCTGAAGGAGAGCCCCTGGTCAACAAGGTGATATATCAGGATGCAAACAGTGACAAACTTTCTTATCGCGTGACTTACTATCACAAAAAACTGGGCCGGCTTTCGGGCAGCACCTGGCGGCCGGTGGTGGGAAATTACATTTTCTGCGCCCCTTCGGAAACGATTTTACAAAAAATTCAATCTGCGATGAACTGATAACAATTGGATAAAAAGGGAGAAATCATGATGAAACGGCTGATGCTGGTGTTGTGTTCCATGCTGCTGGTCTTTGGTTCCGCATGCGGCGGCGAGTACAGTGATGTGGTGGATGTGCAGAAGGATTTTATTGATTTGTCAGCGGATTATAATTCCGACATGGAAAAGGCCGATTCGGCTGAAAGTGTTGCCGCGGCCATGAATGCGTATGCAAAAGGGCTGGAATCCCTGGCCCCGCGCATCAAAGAGATCAATGAAAAATACCCTGAACTCCGGGACCCGGAGCAGATGCCCGAAGAAGTCAAGCAGACTGCAGAAGAGCAGGCCGAGGTCATGCAGAAGGTCAGCAGCAGCTTTATGAAAGCCATGCCCTATATGAACGAGGCCGCTGTGCAGGAGGCCCAGCAGCGGATCATGGCTGCCATGCAGGGCATGGGCTCGCAATAGCTTCCAACATGGTCTGAAACTGAGCGAATTTAAGGGCCTCAGGGCTTAAGACGGATCCGGAGGTGGCCGTCCTGCACCCGGAAATCTTCAACACCTGCGGCAAAGGTGGACCAGAAGCCTTTTTCATTGCCGAACTCACGCACAAGGTCCACGTTTTTTAAATTTCCCATCCAGGCATTGGGCAGGGGTACTCCCCAGATACTCATGCCCCGGATTTTGACAACAGGTTTGGCGTCGGTATAACCCAGCTCCACACCTGCGGTAATTTTTACGGTTTTGCCGCCCAGAAGCGGGAAATCCGGGTCCAGGGGGATCAGCAGTTTTATGCTGGCCATGTCCCGGCTAAAATCAAATGCCAGCTTGTCTGCCAGGTTGGTGTTTTTGGCGATCAAAGCGTTGAATTCCCTTTGGGTAAAAACGATCTGCCGGCTGCCGGGATCTTCGGTATATGGCTCCGGGGTTACGGGCGCAGCTTGCTCCCGGGCGGGTTTTTTTGATGTTTGTCCGGGGGATGCGGCATTGAGCCGGTTGATTTTTTCGTTGAGCACCTTTTCCTCCTTGGGGCTCAATGTTACAGGCGTGAATTCTGAGGGAAAAAACACGTACCGGATGACAAGGGCAGTGCCAACAGCGGAAAGCACCGCCACTGCCACGACAATTGCGATCAATTTGAGCCGGCTGCGGGATTTGGGCCTTTGATCCGCAAGCCGGCCCGGAGCTTGCCTCTGTTCATCCATTTGCCTGGAACCTCAATTCAAAATGTTGTTGTCCCTAAGCTGAGTCCGGGACCGCCATCAGGGTGACAATCGCCTTGGACACCAGTTTTTCCCGGTTTTGGAGAATTGAAAACAGCTCTGATTCCGCCGCAATAATCCGCCGTCCCTGGTGAATGATTTTAGATCGGCACACCACTGTATCGCCTGTGACCGGTTTGAAGTAATTGATTTTCAGTTCAATGGTCAGTATGGAAACATCTTCGGCCACCACGGTGTAGGCGGCGTATCCTGCGGTGTGATCGGCCATGGTGGCCAGCACCCCGGCGTGGACAAAGCCTTCACGCTGGCCGTGCTCCGGGCCGACGGTCAGTTTTACCTCAAAACGGCCGGTATCAACATTGACCACCTCTATGCCGCAGTGGGCCGGAAAACCCTGTCTGTAATCCTGCTTTAAAAATTCAAAGCGTTTTTTATTCTCCATTGCCGTGGCTGCACTTTTTATTAAGGTTTCGGGTTTTTTTTGTTATTTGGGATAAATGGTGACATTGATTTTTTTCCTGCCCCATTGCAGGGCCTCTGCATGGGAGCGGTAAAAAATGTCCAAACGCCGGGGGCCTTTGATGGCGCTGCCCCGGTCTTCCACCACTCCGTATCCGTATCCGGGCACAAACATGCGCGTGCCAAAGGGATAATACCGCGTATCTGCGGCAATGGTGCCGTCTTCGGGCAGAAGCAGCCACGGGAAAAACACGATGCGCACCGGTATCATCCAGGGATGGGTAAGGCTGTCTCCGGAAAAAAGTCCGGGCTGGGGCTCACGGGGTTTGGTGCCGCTTGCGGTCAGTCCCGTGTAAGGCCGGCCGGCCCTGGGGCCATATGAGATGTATTTGTTCCAGACATCGAGCTTCAGGCATTTCCAGGAACCCCGCTCCCATCCGCAGCACTGGCCGCAGCCGCAGTAGGCGGTCACCTCCATGGTTTTGACCCGGTGTTTGCTGCCGCATCCGGCAGTCATCACCACAACCGCCGCTATAAGCAAAACCAGAAGGTAAACAGGCTGAAATTTTTTCTCGGACATGGACGAATTTTTCCTCCTTTTTTCCCCGCAGACCTGCAATCCGGGCAAAACACCAGCCCGGGAAGCCGCTTTTGTTTACCTGGGCTCTTCAAAATACCGGACCTGGTAGGTCAGCACCTCGATATCGCCTTTTTGCCAGGCATCTGCGGGCAGCCCGGCTTTCATGCACAATTGCTCCAGAAAGGTTTTTTTGTCCGGGAGCTGTTCCCAGACCTGGGGGAGAAACGTGGAGCTGTAAGGTCCTTTTCGGAGAATCACGCCGTCCACATGGGGACGGAGCTTGTCAAGCAGGTCCCGGCCGTCCTTGTAATTCAGGGGTTTGGGTTCTGTGAGCAGGCTGACCTCGATTTGGATTTTTTCAAACTCCTGCTTTGACAAGGGAGCAAAGCGCGGATCCTGAAATGCGGCGTTGACAGCGTTGTCCTGCACAGCGCTGATCAGGGGCTTGTCCGGCAGAAGATTTCCGATACACCCCCGGAGCTGATCATTGATTTTTAGGGTCACGAAAGTGCCCCGGCGGCTTTCAAACGCGGTATCCCGGGATGCGGCGTCCAGATCCGTTGAAGGTTTGTAAGACAGGCCGAGACGATCGGCAATGGTTTTTCTGGCGATTTCAAGCAGGATTTCACCTTTTTTTTCGTCAAACTGCCGGCTTTGATGTTCCTCTGTCATGGCTGCCTCTTTGTATATGCCATTATGATTGGCTGTAATGGTTGCGCGCTGGATCCCGGTCACCGCTACCGCGACGGACCGGGCAGATCAATGGTGGCGCATGTGTTGCCCGAGGCGCAGGTCTTGGACGACACTTGCGGTTTGGCGCCTTTTTCGCCTCCCATGCAGCAGCCCACCCGACTGATCACCCGCTCCAGGGTTTCACAGCCGCAGGCCTTGCATTTCATTTCCACTTGTTCGGAATCATTTCCGGCACCGAGGATAAATTCCTGGATGTCTCCGCACTGGACGCACTTGAATTCATATATGGGCATAATAATGGTTTCCTTTCTTTTATATGATTTTGGCTGGTTTTAAGCCGGTTTTTTTAAAAACAATGTTTAATGCTGCCGTAAAAAGCTTTTTACCGCGTCCGCTGTTGTTGCAGGAAGGAAGCCCTGCGGCCGGGGTCAGTTTTTTCGCTCCTGACCGTTTTTGCGGAGTCATCAAATGCCTTGGCTTATAATTTACAAACCCGGTCTGTCGGCCTCAAACCGTTTGAAATTTTACGCAAAAACGCTCAATGTCGCTTTAAAAACAGCCCCCGCCCTTGGGCTTCCTTGGAAGTCCGAAAACTGGCATAATCGCTAAACAATAAAAGAATAACTTCTTGATTTTACTTAACACTTAATCACTTAAAACTTAACACTGCTTATAAAAAAGCCTTTTTATAAGCTTATGAAAAAAGATATCAAAAAGCGTCGGGGCTGTCCAGGATTTCAGCAGGGGTTTTGGCAGGTTGTTTGCGGTGGCTGGAAAAGCCGGAGCTCGGGATTTACGGGCGATGCCGGTCAAAGCCGGGCAGCGTGGATGCATTTGCCAAAAAAATGTTTATAGTATGTATTCCTTTGAGTATATACCGACAATTTAAAGCCGATAAAAATTAAGAATCAGAACCAGTGCAAAAGGAGCATGAATTTATGTCCCAACCTGCAAGTCCCATGGAGATTTACAAGCTGTTAAACAAATCCAACTGCCGTCATTGCAATGAAAAAACCTGCATGGCCTTTGCTGCGGCAGTGTTTACGGGAAAAAGAAGTTTGTCCGAGTGTCCTTACGTGGAGGCCGACGCTGTTGCGGCATTTGAAAATCAAAACAATGCCGCTCAACAGTCAAACGGCAATGGTGCTGAAGTCGATGATGCCGTGGAAGAGCTTCGGGAGCAGGTGCGCCAAACCGACCTGGAAGAAGCCGCCCGGCGCCTGGGCGCCCGTTTTGAAAAAGGCCGCATCATTGTTAAGGTCATGGGCAAGGATTTTGCCGTGGACGGCAACGGCCGGATTTCCACCCAGATTCATGTCAATCCCTGGGTGACCGTGCCGGTGTTTGATTATATTGTCAACGCAAAGGGCACGCCCCCCACAGGCCAGTGGGTGCCGCTTCGGGAGCTTAAGGGCGGACGTGAGCGCGAGGGCCTGTTTGACCAGCGCTGCACCAAACCCTTAAAAAGCATTGCAGACAACTATACGGATTTTTTCAATGACATGCTCGACGTGTTTGACGGCAAACGCACCGAAACCCGGTTTGATGCCGATACCGCGGTGGTGATGTATCCCCTGGCCAAAGCCCCCCTGCTGTTTTGCTACTGGGAGCCTGAGGAGGAGATGGCATCGAATCTGCAGATATTTTTTGACAAGTGCGTGGAAGACAACTTAAGCATCGGCTCTGTCTACACCCTGGGCGCGGGTCTGGCCCACATGTTTGAAAAATTTTCCCTGAAGCATACAGCCTGATATCAAGTAAAATTGATGGCACCGTAAAAGTCCAATATCTGCGTTACGCGCAATTTCTCAGAATTTCACGTACGCATAACTGCGCTGCATTCTTCGAAATCGCGCAAGCCTTGATCTTGAACTTTTTACGGCGCCATCTGAAAATCGACTTTTTACGAGCGCGTCAAAATTGTTTAACGGGTATTTATCGCATCCATAACCGTGCCCAAAAAAGGGGGAGATCATGATTCAGACCCGGATTACAGAATTGTTCGGCATTGAAAAACCCATTGTCCAGGGCGGGCTGATGTGGATCGCCCGGGCGGAACTGGCCGCAGCAGTGGCCAATGCCGGCGGCATCGGCTTTATGACCGCGCTGACATTTCCCGACCCGGAGGATCTTCGCGCGGAAATCCGCAAATGCCGGCAGATGACAGACAAGCCCTTTGGCGTGAATCTCACGTTTTTGCCCGCGCTCACCCCGCCGGACTACCCCTCCTATATCCGGATCTGCATCGAGGAGGGGGTCAGGTTTATCGAGACCGCCGGAAGAAACCCCGAGCCGTACATGGATCAGATCAAGTCTGCGGACATCAAGGTGCTGCACAAGTGCACCTCTGTGCGCCACGCCCAAAAGGCCGTGAAAATCGGCTGTGATGCCATTGGCATGGACGGCTTTGAGGCAGCCGGCCATCCCGGTGAAGACGATGTGACCTCCCTGATCCTGCTGCCGGCTACCCGGGATGCCATTGACGTACCCCTGGTGGCTTCGGGCGGGTTTGCCGACGGCAGGGGCCTGGCCGCAGCCCTGGCCCTGGGCGCGGATGCCATCAATATGGGCACCCGGTTTGTGGCCACAAAAGAGGCGCCCGTGCACGACAATGTCAAACAGGCCCTGGTCGGCCGCACGGAGCGCGACACCCGCCTGATCATGCGCTCTTTGCGCAACACCGAGCGGGTTTTGCACAACACCATTGCGGACAAGGTTATTGAAATCGAGCAGCAGCCGGGGGAAACCCGCATAGAGGACATTGTTTCCTATGTGGCCGGCCGGGTGGGCAAGCAAATGCTTGAACAAGGTGACATGGAAGCCGGGACCCTGGCTGCGGGCCAGTGCATGGGCCTGATCCGGGACGTACCCGGTGTGAGGGAACTGCTTGATCGCATCATGGCAGAGGCTGAAGCGGTGATGCGCAAAAACGCGGGAAAAATACGGGACTGAGACAGCCGGAGCCCTGCTGTGTCAGCACTCCCGGACACAGCAGGGCCCCGGGGTCTTTACCAGGACTTGCTCAGGGTAATGATAAACTGGGAGCCTTCCGGGCTGTTTTTTGCGCTAAATTCCCGGAGAAACCGCAGGTTGACCTGCATGAGCCGGGGCGGGGGAAAGAAAAAATTGATTTCCGCGCCCAGGGCATGGTTTTCTTTTCTCTCCAAGGCCACGGTGCCGGGGCCGTCATCGCTGTCGTCATCGATCTGCCAGGTTGAGCATCCGCTGATGCCGGGCCGGACCACAAGGCCCGGAGAAACCGGGATTTCTTTTCCGATACCCCATTCCACCACAAATTCCGCTCCGGGCCGGATATCGGTGTCCTTTTGCCGGCCGTGGACCAGGGTGCGGGTCAGGGCACTGGCCGACCATGTCTTTTGTTCATCGAAAAACAGCCTTATATAAGCCTTGTCCGGATTGTTCAAGCTTTTTGTCCGGTTTTTTACGTTACCTTTACAAAATTTTACATTGACTTTTACATTGTTCCGGGCTAACGGATAAATCATGAAAACAGAATTGAGCTCAAGACAGCAGCGGTTGCTTGACTACCTCCGGGAACAGATCGCGGAAACCGGCCAGACACCGTCTTTGCGCCGGACCGCCGGGGATCTGGGGGTGAGCCATACGGCAGTGGCGGAAATGCTGAAAGTCCTGGAGCAAAAGGGGCTGGTAAAGCGCCAGGGCCGCTACGGCAGGCATGTGCATCTGCTCAACCGCGCCGGTGAAACTGCCGGAATCCAGCGGATCCGGGAAGTGCCGGTCATCGGCCGGATCACCGCCGGGCTGCCCGTGTATGCCCAGCAGGAGTGGGAGGAAAGCATTGTGGTGGATGCAGATTTCTACAAGGGCAACAACCTTTTTGCCCTGCGCGTAAAAGGCGATTCCATGACCGGCGCCGGCATTCTCAGCGGAGATCTGGCCATCTGCCGGCCCCGGCAGTATGCTGCAGACGGTGAAATTGCAGCCGTGCTCATAAACGGTGAGGAGGCCACAATCAAGCGTTTTTTTGCAAGGGCCGACCATATCCTGCTCAAGTCTGAAAATCCGGATTTTCCGCCTCAGCGTTACGGCTTTGACCATGTCCTGGTCCAGGGCCGGGTTATCGGGATCCAGCGTGGCCCGGACGTGATGCAGAGGCTCTGACATGGGCCGGGTTTTTGAGCGGGAAGTGATTCATTTGAATATCGTTGATTTTGCCGTGGCCGTGGAACGCCTCCGGGAGCCCCGTCTTCAGGGCCGGCCCGTGATCATCGCCCCTGCCGGCGGGCAGCGGGCCGGGGTTTATGACATGAGCGAAGAGGCCTACCAGGCCGGTGTGAGAAAAAACATGCCCTTATACCAGGCCCGGCGCCGGTGCCGGGATGCCGCGGTGCTCGCCCCGCAGCCGCAGCGCTACGCACAGGCCATGGCCCGGGTGGTGCGCCGGGTCATGCCGTACTCCCCCTTGATCGAGCCCGGTGAAATGGACGGCCACTTGTTTGTGGACGTCACGGGAACAGGCCGGCTCCACGGCCCGGCCCGGGACGCGGCCCGGCACATGGCCCGGCAGATCCAAAGGGACCTGGGTTTTTGTCCGGCCTGGGCGGTGGCCGCCAACAAGCTGGTGGCCAAGGTGGCCACGCGACGGGTAAAGCCGGCAGGGCAGTACCTGGTGGCCCCGGGTGATGAAGCCGGCTTTCTTTGGCCCCTGGGCCTGGATTTGATCCCGGGCATCAGCAGAGACGATCTTTTTCGCCTTCGGGAACTCAACCTGATGACCGCCGGCCAGGCCGCCGGGCTGAGCCCGGAGCAGCTGGCCGTAATTGTTGGCCGGCGCGCGGGAAAAATCCATGACGCTGTGTGCGGCATTGATCCGTCGCCCGTGGCCCCTGTCGGTGAGAGCCCGGATGCGGTTTCCGCGGCCTCCGGCCTGGGTGCGGACACCAATTGCGTGTCTGCCGCAGAAGCGGTTTTATACAGGCTTGTGGAAAAAATCGGCGAGGAACTGCGATCCCGGAACCGGGCCGCCCGCAGGCTGGTGATGGCCATTGACTATGCAGACGGCCGGCGCTGTTTCCGGCAGACCGCCATGGAACCCCCTGCAGCCGATGATATCACTCTGTTTGCGGTTTCCCGCAGGCTTCTGCACAAGGCCTGGGTGCGCCGGGTGCGCCTGTTTTGCCTGTATCTTGCCTGCCCCGCACCGGTTGCCTTCCAGGTGCAGCGGCAATTGTTTTCAGATCCGGCCGGGGGGATTGAAAAAAGAAATTCCCTGGCAGGGGCCGTGGACCGGATCCGTCAGCGTTTCGGCCATGACGCGGTGTACCCGGGCCGGGTGATGGGCGTGCAGCCATGATCCCCCTGGCGGTGCATTCCGGTTATTCTTTTCTGCAGGGCACATCCGGCGTGGACGCCCTGGTGGGCCATGCCGCGGCCCTGGGCCATGACCGGCTGGCGCTTACCGACACTGACAACCTTTGCGGGCTATGGGCTTTTACGGCCGCCTGCCAACGCCACGGCATCCACCCCATTACAGGCGCTGAAATCACGGAACCGGCCACGTCCAGGTGCGCGGTCTGCCTGGTCAAAGATACCCGGGGCTATGCCGGGTTGTGCCGGCTTTTGAGCCGCCGTCACACAAATTCGGATTTTGATCTGGCAACCGGATTGGCCGCTTTTGGAAAAGGGCTGGTGGTGCTGGTTTCAGATCCGGATCTCCTGTATGCCGGCCATGCGGCAAATCTTGACATGGTGGCGGCCATGTTTGGCCACCCGTTGCCCGCAGACCATCTTCTGTGCAGGACCGCCCGGCGTCTGGATATTCCCCTTGCGGCCGCACCGGCCAGTTTTTTCAACCGGCCCGAGGATTTCGAGATTCACCAGGTATTGCGCGCCATTTCCGGAAACACCACCCGCTGCCGCCTGGCACCCCGGGATACGGCCGGTAAAGACGCTTTTCTGGCCCCGCCGGAGCAATACATGCGGCAGTTTGCCGCATGCCCCCAGGCTGTTTTACAAACCGCGGCCATTGCCGAACGCATCGGTTTTACCGGGCCGGATTTCGGCCTTGTGATGCCCCCGTATGAATCCGCACCCCCGGAGCAGGCAGCCAGACAACTGCGCCGGGCGGCCTATGACGGCGCCCGGCGCCGCTACGGCCAGTTATCCCCGGCTGTCACCCGGCGCCTGGACCATGAACTCGACATTATTTCCGCCATGGGCTTTTGCGGCTATTTTCTGATTGTGGCCGATATTGTCGGCCAAAGTCCCCGCACCTGCGGCCGCGGCTCAGGTGCGGCCTCCCTGGTGGCCTATTGCCTGGGC
The DNA here is from genome assembly GCF_055149105.1 of Desulfosalsimonas sp. Classification (NCBI taxonomy): domain Bacteria; kingdom Pseudomonadati; phylum Thermodesulfobacteriota; class Desulfobacteria; order Desulfobacterales; family Desulfosalsimonadaceae; genus Desulfosalsimonas; species Desulfosalsimonas sp. The sequence goes on from NZ_JBSRLA010000010.1 coordinate 64,124, forward strand.
ATCACCAATGTCTGTCCGGTCAAACACAATCTTTATTTTGAGCGGTTCTTAAACCCGGGCCGCAAGGACCCGCCGGACCTGGACGTGGATTTTGCCTGGGATGAGCGTGATGCCGTGATTTCCGGGGTCCTGGAGAAATACGCGGGCCGTGCCGCCCTGGTGTCCAATCATGTCTGCTTTGGCCCGCGCATGGCCATCCGGGAAACCGCCCGGGTTATGGGCATGACCGAGCGTGAAATCTCCCGGGGCATGAAGACCGCGGACCCGCCGCCGCCCTGGCCGGAAATTTTCCGGATAGCTTCACGCATCGCCGGGCTTCCCAGGAACCTGTCCGTGCATCCGGGCGGTGTTGTCATTACCCCGGAAGCCATTGACAGTTACGCGCCCGTGCAGACCACTGCCAAAGGGCTGCCGGTTCTGCAGTGGGACAAGGACGGGGTGGAAGACGCCGGGCTGGTCAAGATTGACCTGTTGGGCAACCGCAGCCTGGGCGTGATCCGCGACGCCCTGGCCGGGGCTTGGGAAAACGGCGCAGAAATTGATGAAAACGCCTGGGTCCCGGAAGATGATCCCGCCACCCGACAGATGGTGGCCCGGGGGCGGACCATGGGGTGTTTTTACATTGAAAGCCCGGCCATGCGCCTTTTGCAGGAAAAAAGCCGCATGGGCGATTTCAGCCATCTTGTGATTCATTCCTCCATTATCCGGCCGGCAGCCAACGAGGTGATCCAGGAATATCTCCGCCGGCTCCGGGGCGGGGCCTGGAAGCCGATCCATCCGCTGGCCGCAGACGTGCTCACTGACACTTACGGCCTGATGGTCTACCAGGAGGATGTCTCCCGGGTGGCTGTCTGCGTGGCGGGCTTTTCTCATGCCGAAGCTGACGGACTGCGCAAGGTCATGTCCAAAAAAGACCGCAGCCGCCATCTGGGGGATTATTATCAGCTGTTTGCCGCAGGCGCCAAACAGCGAGGGGTGGCATCCGGGGATATGGAGGCCATCTGGCGCATGATCATGAGCTTTGGCGGCTATAGCTTTTGCAAGCCTCACAGCGCATCCTATGCCCGGGTCTCGTTTCAGGCCGCATACCTGAAAACCCATTTTCCCGCCGAGTTCATGGCCGCTGTGATCAGCAATCAGGGCGGATTTTATTCTGCTTTTGCCTATGTGTCCGAAGCCCGGCGCCTGGGCCTGACCGTGCTGGGCCCGGATGTGGAAGAAAGCCGGATTGCCTGGACCGGGAAAGGAAGAAAACTGCGCGTCGGGCTGTTGTCTGTAAAGGGATTGTCTTTTGCCGCCTGCCGGCGCATTGTTTGCGAGCAGGGCAGGGGGGCGTTTGCCGGTGCCCGGGATTTTTTTGACCGGGTGGACCCGGATGAAACCGAGGCCAGGGCCCTGATTCACTGCGGCGCCCTGGACCGGTTTCATCCGGAAAAAAACCGGGCGGTTCTGCTGTGGCAGTTTTGCGCCCGGGCGCGGGCCAAAAAGCCCGGCGCAGAATCGGCCGGCCTGTTTTCCGCCCCGTCTGATGCGGCCATGCCGGATCTGCCCGAGGCAGACGCGTTGCTGCGGCTTCGCCGGGAATTTGCCGTGCTCGGATTTTTATGCCATTGCCACCCCATAAGCCTTTTTGCCCATGCCCTGAAAGGGGCAAATACGATCAAAGCCGCTGATATTCCGGCTTCTGCGGGCCGGCGGGTGCGTTTTGCCGGCTGGCGGATCACCGGCAAGACGGTTTTGTCCAAAAAGGGCGATCCCATGGAGTTTGTCACCTTTGAAGACGAAACCGGCCTGGTGGAGACCACGTTTTTTCCGGATGCCTTTGACCGGTTTGCCGATGTCCTGCAATCCGGCCGGGCGTTTTTGCTCTCCGGGGTGGTGGAAAAAAACTGGGGCGCCGCCACCCTGCGGGTGGACCGGCTCCAGCCGCTCGGGGCGGCAACAGGGCCGATGGCTGCCCAAAAACCGGTATGACGCGGCATAAAGGCGCAATAAGGATTTTACATGCGAGTGCAATGGTGCTAAATCCATGATATGATTCTAAACACCCTGTTTCCGGTCTTTGCTGTAATTTTTCTGGGAAGCCTTCTCAGGCTGTCCGGATTTGTGAGCCGGGATTTTTTTCACGCCTCGGACCGGCTGGTTTATTTCATTTTCTTTCCCTGCATGCTGTTTTGGAAAATCGGCACAGGTGATCCGTCCGCCGGGTTTGACCCTTATTTGTTTGCCGCTGTGCTGGCAGCGGTGCTGCTGGTGTTCGTTCTGAGCACCGCTTATATTGTTTTCGGAAAAGTGGGGGCTTTTCAGGCAGGCAGTTTTTCCCAGAGCTGTTACCGGTTTAATACCTATATCGGCATGGCCGTTATGCTCAAGGCAGCAGGCGATTCCGGCGTTGTTTTGTTTGCGGTTTTGATCGGGCTGATCATTCCGGTGATCAATGTGCTGTCAGTAGGGGTTTTGATCTGGTTTTCGGAAAAAGATTATCCGCCCGGGCAAAAAACATGGTATCTGCTCCGTGCCCTTGCCACCAATCCGTTGATTCTGGCCTGTATTGCCGGTATTGGGTTTTCTGTATCCGATCTGCGGCTGCCGGTGTTTGCGGACAACACGCTTTCTTTGGTATCCATGCTCACCCTTCCCCTGGCCCTGATTTCCATCGGCAGCGCCCTGGAGGTAAAAAAGTTGGGCAGCGGTTTCCGGCTGGCGCTCACTGCGGCTGTCCCCGGAAGGGTCGGGCGGATCTGTGGAAAATGTACGCCGGGTCCATTCAGGCGATTTTGACTTCGGCATTTCCTATGCCGTTGATATCGGTCTGGGCGCAGAAGGAAAACTGCCGCAGGATGAAAAAGTTTACGACAAGGTGCGATGCATCGGCTACCTTTACGGCGCGCCCGCCCAGCTCGTGGTCCGGGCGGACAGTGATTACAAAAGCGCCATGGATCTGAAGGGCAAGCGTGTGGCAGTGGGCAACGCCGGATCGGGTGCGGCCACATCCGCTGAACGGTTTTTCCGCCATATCGGTGTGTGGGAAAATTTCGACCCACAGTTCCTGGGCTATTCCACGGCTGCATCGGCTTTTCAGGACGGAAAAATTGAGGCCTTCTGGGTTCTGGTCGGATATCCTAACGCCTCGGTGATTGAAGCGGCCACCCAGACCCGGATCCGCCTGATCGACGTGGGTGTTGATGCGGAGAAAACCGGTTTTTATGACGCCTATGCATACGCCCCCACAACCATTCCCGCCGGTACATACCCGGACCAGGAAAAGGATTGCCAAACCTTCCAGGACTCCACTTTGTTGACAACCCGTGCTGATGTTGATGATGAAATCGTCTATAACATCACCAGGGTGATCTGGTCGGAGAAAGGACTTGAGTTCATGCGCCAGGCCCATGGGGCAGCCAAGGAAATGTCGCTGGAAAACAATTTCAAAAATGCTTCCAGGCCGCTTGCAAAAGGGGCGGCAAAGTTCTGGAAAGAAAAAGGCGAGCAGATTCCGCCGGAACTCAAACCCGTTGACTGATTTGTAAATGATCCGCTGCTGACATCCGGACAGACAGGAATGTGCAATGACCCCGGAAACCCAGGAAGGTGCAACAACACCGGAAACCGTTGATGCAAAAAGGCTCGAAGAGCTTCAGGCAAAAGAGACAAAAGGCTCCCGATCTCTTTCCGGCTTCTGGTTTTACCTGACTTCGGCCATGTCGGTTTTCATGGCTTTGTTTTATATGTACGGAGCCGGCATCCGGCCCGTATCCGCGCAGTATCACCGGGGTGTTTATGTTGCCATTACCTTTGTCCTGGTTTTTTTGCTGTTTCCCATGCACCGCAGGTCAAGAAGGGACCGTCCGTCTGTTTTGGACATGCTGCTTGCGGTGCTGGCCGCTTTTGTGGTGGGCTACTGGATTGTGGAGTTCGAAGCCCTGAACTACCGGATGGGAAATGAAACCACCCTGGATTTTATTGTCAGCACCCTGGGCATTTTTCTTTCCCTGGAAGTCTGCCGCAGGGTGCTGGGGTGGTCCCTGACCCTGACAGGAGCGGCTTTTCTTCTGTATTGCTACTTTGGCCAGTACATGCCTGAGGCCATTGCCCACCGGGGGTTTTCTTTTGAGCGCATTGTCAATCACGTGTATTTAAAGCAGGAGGGTGTTTTTGGCATCATGGCCAGCGTGCTGGTCACGTATGTGATTCTGTTTATTTTTTTCGGATCTTTTTTGAAAAAATCCGGGGCAGGGCAGTTTTTAATGGATCTGCCCATGGCCCTGGCCGGAAGGACAACCGGCGGGCCGGCAAAGGTATCTGTGCTGGCCTCCGGGTTTTTTGGCTCTATTTCCGGAAGCGCCATTGCCAACACCGTCACCACGGGTGCCTTTACCATCCCGCTGATGAAAAAAGCAGGCTTCAAACCCCATGTTGCCGGTGCCATTGAACCTGCTGCATCCGTGGGCGGCATGTTCATGCCGCCCATAATGGGTGCCGGCGGATTTTTGATGGCGGAAATGACCGGAACCCCGTATGTGACCATAATGAAAATGGCGATTTTCCCCGCATTTCTGTATTTTCTGGCTGTACTGGTCATGGTCCATTTCGAGGCCAAGCGACACGGCATTGTCGGCATCGTGGAGCCGGATCAGCCCGGGGTCAGGGAAATCCTGAAAAAGGAGTGGTTCATGGGCCTGCCGCTGGTGGTCATCGTGGCCCTTATGCTCATGGGTTACAGCCCGGGATATGCGGCAGTGCTCGCAACCCTTTCCTGTATCCTGGTATCCTGGTTTACAAAGGACCAAAAAATGGGCCCCAGGCAGATCTGGGAAGCGTTGCTGGAAGGTTCCAGAAACACGCTTGTCATCGGGGCAACCGTTGGCGTGATCGGCATTATTGTCGGCTCCATTGCACTTACCGGCATCGGGCTTCGGTTTTCCGACCTGATTTTCAATCTTTCCGGAGGCATCCTTCCAATCGCCATTCTGCTTATCGGCATTGCCAGCCTGGTTCTGGGCATGGGTGTTCCGGTGACCGCATCGTATCTCATCGTGGCGGTTCTGGCCGTGCCGGCAATGAGCAGTATGCTTGCCATGCATCATTATGGGGTTTCCACGGTTACCGAACTCGGCTTCACCAACCAGACAGCTGCGGCCTGGACCCTGCTGGCTTCGCACATGATCGTATACTGGTTCAGCCAGGATTCCAACATTACCCCGCCGGTATGCCTTGCGGCCTACAGCGGGGCCGCCCTTGCCAATTCGGATCCGTGGAAAACAGGCTGGACCGCTTTCAAGTTTGCGAAAATGATTTATATTGTACCGTTTTTATTCGCCTATTCCCCGGGCTTGCTGTTAAACGCCTCCGGACTCAAAATTTTCATGACCTTTCTGACCTGCATACTGGGTACGATTTCTTTTTCCATGGTCACAATGGGGTATTTCAAATGCGCCACCAATGTGGCTGAATGGATTCTGGCAGCCGTTGGCACCATTATCCTGCTGTTTCCCCGGGTGGTGCCGGGAATTACCGGCCTGGAAATTTCCATTTTTATCATAGATGCGGCTGCCATCGGTCTTTTCGTGCTGGTTTATCTGATGCAGACGCTGCGGATCAGAAAAAATCCAAACCTTACCCTGCCCCTTGAACAAAGACGGCATCTTAAAACCGTCTGAATTCGGAAAACCGGTCATTTTTCAGTGTTTTTACAGAATGCGGGCAGACCGAGGAGCAGATCCCGCAGTTATGACCCTTGTGGTAGGCAAAAAAATGCTTTTTTTTCCAGGTATCACAGGCGGCGGCATCGAGTATCGCATCGCGGCCCACGCCCGGATGCCATGCCGTGCCGGTCAATGCGCCTGCAGGGCAGGCCCTGACACACTTCATGCAGGTGCCGCAGAAACTTTTTTCCAGGGCTGGGCCGCATGACAGGGGCATGTCCGTGAAAACCGTTCCCAGCCGGATCCAGGAGCCAAACGGGCGGGTGATCAACTGGCAGTGACGGCCGATCCAGCCCAGGCCGGCTCTTGTGGCCGCAGTTTTGTGAGGGAAATCGGCCCGGATATGGACCGGGTCGGAACGAACCGATGCCGCCAGCGGCTTTGCCGAATATCCCCTGGAGATGATTTTCTCTGCCAGTTGTTTCGATATTTCATTGATTATTTGGTTTACCCGGGCATATTCGTCTGCATAGGCTTGGTTGGGTCCGTTTTGGATCCCGGCCATGATTTGCGGATTCATGGGAAAAATCAGAGAAACGGCAAAGGCAAAGGGCTTATCATTGCTGTTCGGGGGTGTGCTGAACCCGTCGAGATTTGCCGCACCCCACAGGGTCACTTTGTTGGCATCCATCCAGCGGGCAAGCCATGGAGGATTGTTTTGGGGTGAAAAATTTTTAGGCATTTGTCTGAAGTCTTTTTACTGCTGCCGTCACCACTTCCAGTGTCCGGTCAATTTCATCTTTTGTTGTCATCCGGCCCGTGCTGAAACGTAGTGTTCCTTTGGCGCAATTTTCTTCAAGACCCATGGCCGCCAGCACGTGGGAGATTGAAACAGTGTCTGCGTGACAGGCCGCACCGGCTGAGGCCGCCACCTCAAGGCCGATTTCCTCCAGTATCCGGTTGGCTTCAAGGCCGCAAAACGATATGCTCAGGGTGTTGGGCAGCCGGTGGGTCAGATGGCCGTTGACCCGGACAGGATCAATTGCTTTTGTGAGTCCGGCCTGGAGGCGGTCCCGGAGCTTTTCCATGTGCGCGGAGTTGGTTTTCAGGTTCTGTGCGGCAATTTCACAGGCTTTTCCCAGACCTGCGATTTCCAGCACGTTTTCAGTGCCCGCCCGGCGTCCCGACTCCTGGCCGGCGCCGTGGCAGAAGGGCTCCAGGTGCAGGCCCCTGCGGATGTATAAAGCCCCCACGCCCTTGGGCGAATAAAGTTTGTGGCCGGCAATGCTTAACAGCGAAACCCCCTGGTCATCCACGTTCACCGGAATTTTGCCCGCAGACTGGGCCGCGTCCGTATGCACCAGGATGTTTTCCTGACCGGCTGCGGCGGCGATTTCTTCTATGGGTTCAATGGTGCCCACCTCGTTGTTGGCATGCATGATGGAAATCAGGATGGTATCGGAACAGATGGCGTCCTTTACGGCCTGCACCGACACCCTGCCGGTTGGATCAACCGGCAGGTAGGTGACGGAAAATCCCTCTTTTTCCAGAAAACCGCAGACTTCCAGCACTGCCGGATGCTCCACCCGGGAGGTGATGATATGGCGGCCCTTGTCCCGCATGAGTCTGGCTGCGCTTATAATGGCGTGGTTGTTGGATTCCGTTCCGCCGCTGGTAAAAACAATTTCCCCGGGCAGACAGCCGATAAGGCCGGCTACCTGTTGGCGGGCGGTTTCCACGGCCCTGCGCGGGGCAATGCCGTACCAGTGGGAACTGGAAGGATTGCCGAATTCGGTTTCCAGAAACGGCCGCATGGCGGCAATCACTTCCGGGTCATGGGGAGTGGTGCCGTTGTAATCCAGATAAATCGGATTTGTTTTCTGGTTCATAAATGTGTTTCCTTTGATTTAAAATGACAAAAAAGGTGTTTCCCGCATGATTTGTCATTTCCCAATTTTATTCTCTTTCTGTCATTTTTGCAATTCAGAGATAAAGTATCGGCCACAGCGGCCGATATGATCCCTATCAGGGGTAAACTTTAACACTTGGATGAACATGCAGATTTATCATACAGACAATCTGAGAGCCGGATTCAGCCAAAAGCCGGCACAGGCCGACCCGGGGCAGGGCAGCGCCTTTGCCCGGCAGTTTGACCAGATGCTGGAACAAAGTGCTTACGGGCAGTCGGCAAAAGCACGGCAGCCGGTTCATCTGGGCACGATTACCCGTGATCAGCCCACAGTGTCCCATCTTCTGGCCGATCATAAAGACCATGGAAGTGATTGCTGGAAAATCATCCATTCAGGGCAGAATCAGAACAAACCTTATACCCGCATTCCCGAGGGAACTAAAGTTTTTCTGGACCCCCGGACAAAGGAGATTACCTGGGATGGGGATGATGTTTCCGCCCATGCCGCCGGCCCCGGTGGTCGTGGCGCGGATTTTGCTTTATATCAAGCCTATGGCTCCGGTGATGTACCGGCTTCCAATCTTCCGGGAGATCAGCGCCGGGTCATCGAAGATGCCATTGATCTGGCCGCACAACGGCATAACATGCCCAGGGATCTGATTGCCGGGGTGATCCGGGCGGAGTCCAATTTCAATCCCGACGCGGTTTCCACTGCGGGCGCCCGGGGGCTCATGCAGCTGATGCCAGAAACCGCCCGTGAACTGGGTGTTGAAAATTCGTTTGACATCAGGGAAAACATTGACGCCGGCACCCGGTATTTAAAGAAAATGCTGCAGCTTTTCGGGGACAATCTGGAAAAGGCCCTTTCCGCATACAATGCCGGACCAGGGACGGTCCAACGGTTTAACGGCCGGGTGCCCTATGATGAGACCCGGCAGTATGTGGCCCGGGTCATGTCTTTTATCCAATAGTGATGGCGCCGTAAAAGTCCAATATCTGCGTTACGCGCAATTTCTCAGAATTTCACGTACGGCTAAGTACGCTGCATTCTTCGAAATTGCGCAAGCCTTGATCTTG